>CAYVXQ010000194.1:0-1512 GCA_964454625.1 uncultured Candidatus Saccharibacteria bacterium | reverse complement strand
ATGCAAGAGCTTTTACATATAGCGGTTCCTGACTGTCAAAATCAACTGCCCGGGAAGCTTTAACTTCAATTTTGATCATTTTTCCGTTTGGTAGTGGATACAAAAAGTCATATTCGCCCGAATAATTTTTTTCAAGTTTTTTGGTGGGCTTTATGAGTTCAGGGGCAAGCTCCATAAGATGTCCCTGCGCCCATTGCTCGCCAAATCCGCGAGGAGCAGAAATTTCAAAAATGTAAAGATACATATTTCTGGCGATGTACTCATCCCTGATTTCCAAGTAATCATCTATGGTGATTTTATCCAACCCCAACATGCTCGAGATTATGTATTCGTATTCATTGAACGGATAGACAGAAATTAAATTTTCAAGGCGTGTTCTAAGACCCTCCCCGTCTTGTTTTGATAGAGAAGCTATCATTTTCTCAAGCTTGCTTTTTAGGATTTCCATAAATTATTTATTGTTAAAATTTTTAATATAACTTATCTCTTTTGGTGAAAGAGCATATTTCTCCATAATGTAATTATCGATTTTTTCAAAATCATTTTTGTTTTCCACAACCCCATCTACTAACTTTGTAATATCGTCAAAATTTTTTTCGTCCCAAAGTGGCAAAGGCATCTGTTCAATATGGCTTCGCAAAATTTTTATGCTAGAAAACTTTTTTTGAAATATAAACTGGTAGAGAGAAGAATTGAGTAGGGCGGCAATAACCTTGATCGGATAGTTTGGAATTTTAGGAATTACGATATTGGCACTGTTCAGCGTCAGCTTTTGTTTGTTATCATACGCAAAAACTAAATATTTAGAAATAAATTTATAAATAAGTTTCTCTTTGGCGCGATATTTTTCAACCGGCGCGACCTGTTGAAATTTTTCAGGCGTAAAATGTATGTAATTTGACGGTTTGCTCAAAATAAATTTTTCAACATCCCTACCTTTAAAAATTTCCTCAAATCCCTCTCGTTGTTCGTCGGCTATGTATGCCCTGTTGTTCCCCGTGACAATGCCCAAAGCCCAATCGGCTTGCCCTGATAGTGTTGTATGGCGGGCATTATAAATTTTATCAATTATAGCGGTATCAACGCCGTTTGCGTGTATATCAAAAATATAATCAATGTTATTTTTCCACTTTGATTGTTTGGCGGTATATGTTTTGTTTTCTTTGCGAATTTCTATTTGCCCATTTTCTTTTTCGCTTTTTTCAAGATCAAGTCTGATGACTGGAGTAAAAACATTTTTAAAGACACGGCTAAGATAAGAAACTTTTTTAATGCGGGTATTTTTTAATATTATTTCCCGTATATCTTTATGTGTTTTTACATTGAGAATTGATTCAGGCAGGATGAACGAAATTATTCCGCCGTCCCGCAATAAATCAATGCTTTTTTTCAAAAAATAAGAAAAAGATTCTAAAGATGTTATTTCGGAAAAAGATGTTTTTAATCGGTCTGCATCCGATTTTGAAAAATGAACGCCCCACGGCGGATTTGTCGCAATTACATCAAAGTCGC
>CAYVXQ010000193.1:0-1521 GCA_964454625.1 uncultured Candidatus Saccharibacteria bacterium | reverse complement strand
GCAAAATCGCCACGACAGGAGACTTTAGTGTCCTATCGTTGTTTGACTGATACCTGCCAGCATTTAATGATATTAATATTTTAAAAAACTAACAAATTTTGTCTGATTTTAACGGGGGTTGACTTAATTTATAGGTAATTTTTGAAATATTGCCACGTAGCCGCTGGATTTGTCGTTGAGCCAACCGTATTTGCTCCAAAACAGCTTGAGACAAAAATTTAAGCGACTGATACCCCTGATATTTAAATTAATTTGAAAGGGTTCTGGGCGGTGAAATTCTTTTATTAATTTAATTTGCTCTTTAGCAGTTTTTTGTTGTTGCCGGTTGCCAAAATATTGTAAAATGGTTTTTGGCGGGTATGGCCGGATATGGTCGATGTCATTATAAAAACCCGGGTGCATAAAAGGACTTCTGATAATTACATAGCCGTTGGTTTTTACAACTCTAAATAATTCATCCAAGGCTTGAGTTATTTCCGGATAGCCAAGGTGTTCAATAATATGGGAACAATGCACAATATCAAAGCTGTTATTTTGAAATGGCATTTTGCAGATTGACCCCAAAGACGATTTAAATTCGGCGGCTATTAAATCTTGATGCAGTTGCTCGTTGATTTCCAGGCAATCAATATCAAGATTTTTATAATTATTTTTGACCAGTTTTACGAAGCGTCCCAGACCCGCGCCGACTTCAAGATAATTATAATGGTTATTAGGGCTTAATTTTTTTATGAAATCTAAAACCGGACGATCTTCTTCAACCGTTGTTCTGGTATAGTATTTAGCTTGGATTTGTTTAATATCCATATTAATTTATTTGTTTTAAGCTCCAGTTTTGTTCTAAATAAATCGGGCTATGTTTCATATTTTGTCCAGTGCCATAAAAATCTCCGTTTTTAACTTCTATGACGCCGAGATTTTTAATGAAATCTTGCCTTTGGCCGCTGAAAAATAAATCAACGGCGACATTGTAGATACCTTCAGTCAAAGGCAATTTTTGGTTAATTCGGCAGCAAATGGCTCCTTGTGGCGGCGCTTGGTTGAAATTTTGTTTGGTAAAATTGGAAGAAACTAAAGCGATGGGTGTGCCGTTTTCCAGTGATATGGCCATATTCAGGCTTAAATCGTCCAGAGTTTTTGCTCCGCCAGTTGATTCATATTTAAAGCAAAAAGTATAATATTCGCCGTTTATCAATTGATTGACTTTTTCGCCATTTTTATTTTCAATAAAAAAAGTGGTAATTTTAATTTCTCCTTTACCTTTCCGGTCGGTTCTGTTTTTAACGTCAGCCCCTTCTTTCATCATTTGGGTATTGGTCAAATAGGCATTAATAACTTTATTGGTTTGGCCGATCATTTTTATTTTTCCCTGTTCAAGCAAAACGCATTTATCGCATAGTTCCTGTATCGCTGACATATTGTGGCTGACGAATAAAATAGTGCGGCCGGCCGTTTTGGTGACCTCGTCCATTTTACCCAGGCATTTTTTTTGAAAATCAGCGTCGCCGACGGCTAAAACTT
>CAYVXQ010000192.1:0-1527 GCA_964454625.1 uncultured Candidatus Saccharibacteria bacterium | reverse complement strand
TCGGGTTTTGACGCTGCGAGATTCGGTGTTTACGTGCACGGCGTTGCCGGCGACATCGCGGCGAAAGAAAAGGGCCAGTTAAGCTTAATAGCGACAGATCTTTTAAATAAATTACCATTAGCATTACGCCGATGTAGCTCAGCTGGTAGAGCAGCGGTTTTGTAAACCGCTGGTCGGAGGTTCGATCCCTCTCATCGGCTAATTATTAAAAATTACAATGAATAATTTAAAATTAGATCAAGTTAAAAATCTCTATTTCGATAAAAAACGTAGCGTTAAAGAAACCGCCGCCCAACTTGGCATTTCAATTTGGTCTTTATACACCTTTATGGACAAGCATAATATTTCACGGCGTTCTCCGTCAGAAGCTACCTATGTAGTTAATAAAGATAAGCCGCAATTTAAAATTAAAGAAGAACTTAGTATTGCAGAGGAAAAATTAAAAATTGCAGGTATTATGCTTTATTGGGCTGAGGGGACGTCAAAAGGTTGCACTGTGGATTTTGCCAACAGCAACCCGGAAATGATAAAAATATTTTTAAGATTTTTAAGAGAAATTTGCGGCGTTGATGAAAGAAGATTAAGAGTTTATCTCTACGCTCATTCCCATAAAGATATTAAAAGAATAAAAGAATATTGGCACCATATAACCAAAATACAATTAGAACAGTTCACAAAGCCGTATATAAGGGAAGGTAACACTAATATTAGCAACAGAAAAATGCTTTACGGTTTAATTCATATCCGATATAATGATAAAAGGTTATTAGAAAAAATCCGCTCTTGGATTGAAGGATATATTGAAAACAATAGTGTGTTGCGGACGGGTGGCGGAGCGGCCAATCGCACCAGACTGTAGATAACTGCAGCTTTCCGGCGAAAGCCGGAATGTAAAAGTGGGTGAATTCAGGGGAGCCCTGTTAAAATAGCGGGGTAATCCTGAGCCAATCCTCGCTTAAGGCCCGGAGGTCAAAAAATCTCGCGGAAGCTTTGGCGCAGGCAGGTGCAGAGACTAAGCGCCCACCACCTAAAGCCTTGATCATTTGCTATGGTGATGAGATAGTCCAAGCCTCGAGGTAACTTGAGGGCTCTTGAAATCTGGCGTCTTCGGACTACGAAGGTTCAAATCCTTCCCCGTCCAAGTTTTTCGCGGGAGTAGTTCAGTGGTAGAACGGCAGCCTTCCAAGCTGCTCATGTGGGTTCGATTCCCATCTCCCGCTCCAATACAAAATAAATACAAAAAAAGACTTGACAAATCTACCTTTTGTGGTATACTTTACTCCTCACGACACTTTTTATATAACATAATAATATAGCTTTTAGATTAAAAACCTTTAAAGAAAAAGAGGAAAGAGGTTTTTTTTATATTTTGTTTGATTAGGCTGCCCACGTAGCTCAGCCGGTAGAGCGCGTCCTTGGTAAGGACGAGGTCAGCGGTTCAATCCCGCTCATGGGCTTTGGAAAAACCAGGAAAAATCGGAGGATAAAATGGCCAAGGAAAAGTTTGAACGCAATAAGCCGCATATT
>CAYVXQ010000191.1:0-1530 GCA_964454625.1 uncultured Candidatus Saccharibacteria bacterium | reverse complement strand
GCCGGCGGAGCACCGGTTTTAGAAGAATCAAAACTTATCCAGCCAACATTTGAAGACCAGGCCTGCCCGGAAATCCAACCGGTGGAGGTAGAAACACTGTCCACTCCATACTCTGTACCCTCCATGAGTGCATTCTCATTCTGGCAAGAAAAACTAACCCAGCCCACATTTTCAGACCAAGCATAACCGCCGACATTGTGTTCTTCGCATAATCCATATCCGGGGCCCGAAACAGTAAAAACTTCACTTCCTCCCCCCGTTCGCGTAAAAGTAATTTCAGCGTCAACTCCGGAATTAAACGGACTGCCCTCTATTACCAGACCACCAGCTTTAACAGTATAATTGGTATCAGGCTTGGGAACTCCCAATACATGAGTTACTGAAACCGAACTATTTTCTGTCCATTGATAAACATAATCATTGCCAACGTAATCGCTGGAGAAAGTTAAATCAGCTGTCCCTCCAGAAGGAGTTATTTGCAAAACTTTGTGGTCAGCCGTTTTCAAGAGAAAAGCAATGCCGTTCCAGATACCATAAACATTTAAATTGGCGCCGGAAATAGTTAAAGAGTCAGCTTTTGAACCGGAAGCAAGATAGGTTGTAGTATCCAGGCCGGTTAAATCCAAAATCACATCGGCCGTAAACTCTACCGTATGGCCGGCTTGAACCTGACCAACCTGAAAAATATAAAAACCGGCCAGAAAGACAATTCCGACAATAAAAATTATTATAATGGCTCTATTTAATTTTGGTACCCGACAAATCATTTTGAAACTGAAATAAAAAGGGACACGTCCATTTTTCTCTTTTATATCGGGTGGAAAAAGGGACCTAATTCTATTTTTGCCAAAGATTAAAGATTAAAAACAAAAAGTTAAAAACAAAAACATTAAAACGCAAAAATTATCTTTTTCCATTTTTCATTTATGTTTTTGGTCTTTGGTTTTTAATTTTTGGTCTTTATTTTTGGTCTTTGGTTTTTAATTTTTGGTCTATCTGGGCCTGACTCTATTTCTCTTATTGACAAATTGTCATTGTCTAAAATTCACTGGCAAAGGTCAACTCTTGAACCTATGCCTTACTTCATTTTTTCAAGATATTGATTGATAAACCTAAGATAGAGTTTAAAGTCGGGGTAATCTTTTTTAAAAGTTTTAATAAAAAGTTCCTTATCTAATGATTCGTATCTGTGGACAACACGATTACGCAAGCCGACCACCGGAGCCACTTTCTTGCTAAAATTAGACGAGAGAATTTTGTTTTCACCTAAAATATAGAATGTCCCCTGAAAATCATCTGAAATTTTTAAACCCAATTCCCTTATGAAATGCTGATTTATGTCAATCATCGTATCAACAATAAGCTGTAATAGCCTCTCGGCAATATGAATTTTGCCAGAATCGGCTAAAATTTCCTTGTTTGAAAATTGAAATAATTCTTCCGTTTCTTTTAGATATTCGGATAGCTGCTCTAATTTTTGCAACACAAAGGCTTTTTGAAATGTCATTTTTTAAAAACTTTAAAAAAATA
>CAYVXQ010000190.1:0-1535 GCA_964454625.1 uncultured Candidatus Saccharibacteria bacterium | reverse complement strand
ACGCAGGTGAAATTGGCTTCCAGCGGCCATTGTTATTTTACGATTAAAGATAAAACTGCTAACAACACATTGGATTGCATTGTTTGGAAATACAACTATCAAATTTGCGGGGTAAAATTAGAGGAAGGGCTTGAAGTTATTTTAACAGGCAAAGGCCGAATTTATAATGCCACAGGTCGGTTTAGCTTTGTCGCTGACGCTGTGGAGCTAAAAGGCGAGGGCGCTTTGAAAAAGGCGTATGAAAAATTAAAAGCCAAGCTGGAAGGCGAAGGATTTTTTGACGAGGAGCGCAAAAAACCCCTGCCTGATTTCCCGCAAAGCATTGGGGTCATCACTTCAAAGCAGGGCGCGGTTATCCACGATTTGCTCAATAATTTGGGCAAATTCGGCTTTAAGGTAAAAATGATTGATTCGCGGGTAGAGGGACAAGAAGCGATTAAAGATTTGTTGGGGGCGGTGGCGAGTTTTAAAAAACAAAAAATTGATGTTTTACTGATAATGCGGGGCGGCGGTTCTTTGGAGTCCTTACAGCCATTCAATAATGAGACATTAGTTAGGGCGATTTGCGACTTTCCCTGCCCAATTATCGCGGCTATCGGTCACGATAAAGATGTGCCGCTGTTAGCATTAGCCGCTGACTATATGTGTTCAACACCCACTGCCGCCGCTAATACTTTAAATAAGACCTGGGAAATGGCGCCTTTGAAGATAAACCAATGTGAAAGAATTATTTATGGCTGGTTTAGCGATTTTTTCAATAAGTATAAAATGTTAGCGAGCAAAACCGCAAATTATATTTTACAAATAGAGCAGGGGATTGCCAGCCAGAAAAAATTTCTGGACAATTGCTGGCAAAAAACCCAAAGCGATTTTTCCGCTGGCTTAAAAGCAATAATCCAAAAAGTTTTTTACATCGCTCAAGCAGTCAAAGCCCACGACCCCCAAAATAATTTGGCTTTGGGCTATTGCTTTGTCAAAAAGAACGGCAAAATTGTCAGAAAAACCAGCGACCTGCCCCCCGAAACTATCTTTGACTTGCATTTGTCCGATGGTATAGTAGAGGCAATAACAAAAGATTTTAAGTAATATGGAAATCAATAAAGTTTATCAAGGCGATTGCTTTGAGCTAATAAAACAAATTGACGATGAGTCAATTGATTTGGTGGTGTGCGATGGTCCATTCGGGGTTACTGCAAATGAATGGGACAAGATAAAAAATATACAAGAATATAATTTAAATTTAATAAAATTGTTTTCAAAAATTTTAAAAAATGGCGGGGCTTTGTACCTGTTTGGAAAGCCCGATTGCGTTGATTTTATTGATTATCGTCCCTATCTAAACTTAAATTCTAAAATTGTCTGGTATCAGCCGAGCAGGCTGGCTCAAGGTAGAACTAAATATACGAACAATTATGATATAATCGCTTATTTTACCAAAGGAAAAACCAATGGGTTTAATTTAGATGATATTCGCGTTCCGCAATTAGTTGAATTAGAGCATAGAAAAAGATGCGAAAATGTGCCGTCGGTTGTTA
>CAYVXQ010000189.1:0-1538 GCA_964454625.1 uncultured Candidatus Saccharibacteria bacterium | reverse complement strand
AATGGCGAGCCGGGCATTACATTATTCATTTCCCAAAGCGTCATATACCATTTTTTGTTTGAAAATTCTTTTACATCAACTTTTGAAGCCTCGCGAACTTCTTTAGAAATTGAGCGGTAGTCAAATTTGCCTTTTTGGAAAATAATAATGTTTTCAAGCAGGTTATCAGGATAAAAATACATTGGATAAGGATTTTGAAGCATTACCCCGCTGCGGCGACTAATTCTTAAATAGCCGTCCGGCTTTTTCCAAATAATTCTATCTCTATATCTAAAACCGGCTTCTTGAAAAATTTTTGTCGCGTCAGCAACTATTGGAAATTTTTCGCCGTCTATCAACATATCGTCAATGTTTAAAATAGCAATTCTTCCGTCCTGCAAAACTCGGTAAGTCTCTTTGGCAAAATAACGCAAAACCCCAAGATACTGCCCATAATTTTTGAATAATCCTTTATAATCAAAAGGTGCATTAAAGTAGGGCGGCGAAGTAACCATCAAATGCACGCCCCCGTCTGGGATTTCTTCCATGCTCATACAATTTCCAAGTATCAATTTATGTATAGTTGACATAAAGTTTTAAACAAGTTTAAGAAATCGCTCGCCCAACGGCTCGCTTCTTTAATTGTTAGGAGTTGTTTTGCTTGTTGCATGTTTTTATATAATACCCAATAAATTAAAATCAATCAAACAAAAAATAGATAATTGACTTCGCGTTTCTACCCATAGTATAATAGAAAATAAATAGAAAGTCCAAATTGAGTTATCCACAGGGCAACAATCAAAAATTAACTAAAACTTGATTGACGGTTTAAATTTTGGCAAACCCCCGCGCCAAAATTTGAAAAATTTATGGTGTAGAGGTAAAATAATAGAGAAAGATTGACTGCCAAAAATATATGTTTGAAAAATTAAGACAATTGCAACAACTTAAAAATTTACAGGACGATTTAGGGAAAGAAAAAGCGGAAGCCGAAAAAGAGGGAGTTAAGGTTGTGGTTAACGGCAAAATGGAGGTGGAAGAGATTCGGCTGAATGCGGAATTGAGCAAAGAAAAACAAGAGATGGTTGTTAAGGACTGCCTTAACGATGCCTTGGGAAAAATTAAGCTCGCAGCCGCTCAAAAAATGCTTACGATGAAAGAAAAATTTTTTTAGTTCCTTGTTTGAAAGCGAAAGGTTAAATCCTCCTTCGTCCTGAGCGTTTCGAAGGACTACGGAAGGACAAGGGAATTAATTGAGAAATAAAATTATGGCGAGGGCAAAAGAAATAGTTTATGCATTTGTAGATAGCAATAATTTGAATCTAGGTATTTTAAGCCAAGGTTGGAAACTTGATTTTGCTCGCTTCCGAATTTATCTCAAGGATAAATATCAAGTAGAAAAAGCCTTTTTATTTATCGGCTATGTTCCTGGCAATCAACAACTTTATACTTCTCTTCAAAAGTCCGGTTACATTGTGGTTTTTAAACCGATTCTTGAAATAAACAAAGAGAAAAAAACAAAGATTAAAGGCAATGTGGATGCGGAACTTGTTTTACAT
>CAYVXQ010000188.1:0-1548 GCA_964454625.1 uncultured Candidatus Saccharibacteria bacterium | reverse complement strand
CAACGATATCACCGAAGGATAACTCAGGAATTTTGTTTAGAGCAGAAACTATGCCGACAAAGAAATTGGGAATGGAAGTAGCAAAAGCCATAATAAAAAAGGCGACAACAAACTCTTTCCAGCCCAAAAATTTAGCCAACCTGGTTAAAGCCCCAACTAAAAAGTTGCCTGTCCAAAAAAGCAGAGCGCAAGAAGCAATAAAAATTAAAATGTGAGAAAAAAGCATACCCCGTAGTGAAATTTCGAATAAAAAATTTCTTTGAAATTTTTAATTTCCCCGTAGGGGTTCGAAATTCTACTACGGGGCATATTTTTATCTAAAAAAATAAATTATCTCGTAAATGATTCCTCCGAGAAATATTAAAATTAAAGGCAAGATTACCAATCCCCTCTTGCTAATCTTTTGATACATTAATAAAATTAAAATTCCGTTAATGCCGATCATTACTCCGCCAACAAAAGATATCACCGGAATAAAATGTTTTACACCAATTAAAAAAAGAATCAATGGTAAAAAACAAGTAATTAACCAGGCAAAATTCTCTTTTATTTTTAAATCATACCAGAAAACCTTCTTCAGCGTTAGCCCCAAAGTAATGAAAGAAGTGAAAGTGGTTAAAACACCAAATAAGAGAAGCAGAGAGACCGTTCCATCACCCAAAAATGATTTTAAACCTGTTAAGGCCGACTCAGTTGTTTGGGGACCAGTAATTCCTAAAATTAAATAAATAAAAAATAGATAAATTATCATTGGAATTAGAGTGGCAATGATAATTACTTTTGGAAGTAATTTCTTATTTTCTTTTAACATTTCTTCTGCTTCTGGAATTAAATCTGCTCCCCATAAAGAAAAAAGAATGGCGCCATAAGGTAAAAATAAACTACCCAAATCCGGACTGGGAAAGAGATTACCGATTTTTAAAAATGGCTGACTTCGAAAAAATATAACAATTAAGACTAAAAAAAACGAAATTAATCCCCAGAATTCTACTTTAGAAATTATTCTAATTCCTGAAAAAATAATGGTTGCCCCTAAAGCAAAATAAAAAATGGTCCAGATGAAAGAATTGCCACCAAAAAAAGGCGATAATAATTCTCCTAAAAACTCACCGCCAACAATTAAATAAGCTAAAATTGCTCCAAAAATTCCTAAAATCGTTGAAGCTATAGCGACCTTTTCTCCTAAATCCCCTAAATGAAATTTGGCAAAACCTGGCAATCTTTTAAAATCGGGGGTTTTCAGAGCCAATTCTCCATAAAATAAATGGACTAAAATGATTAAACTTCCCAAGACTAAAAAATAGCCAAGCATTACCAAAGTTCCGACTCGAGAAGTAATATAAGGCAATGAAAAAAGCCCGACTCCGATTATGGTTCCAGAAAGAGTGACTATTGGATAGATTAACCTAGACATGTTGTTTTTTGGCAATGAAATACCATTTAGTTGCTTCAATTAAAATTAGATTTATTACTCCTAAGCCCAAAAGTAAAAGCCAGTCAAAAAGATTTAAGGGCACTGTCTTAAGTAGGTTTTGAAATACAGGAAGA
>CAYVXQ010000187.1:0-1550 GCA_964454625.1 uncultured Candidatus Saccharibacteria bacterium | reverse complement strand
ACAATTTTTATTGTATTTACGCCCATATAAGGAATTACTCGCTATGAGTTAAAACGATTGCCGGACGCATAGCTCAGTTGGTCAGAGCGTTCGCTTCACACGCGAAAGGCCCCCTGTTCGAGTCAGGGTGCGTCCACTGAGAATATGATAATAAAAAATAATCTTAACAAAGAAAAATTTCAGCTTGTTTTAGAGCGGAACACTTTTTTCTTCCGCAATGATAAATTTGAGGAAAAATTTGAGGGATATATTAGCTCAATTGCCAGCTTACTTTTGATTTTGAAGGATAAAATAAAAGGTGCCAATATAAACGAGAAAAAGAAAGCTGTTGTCGTTGAATTTATTCGCAAAAATCCCGATGGCTTGAACGCGATTTTGACTTTATTGGGTATTTCCAGAGAAAGCTTATTAAGAATTGTTTCTTTTGTTAGAATTATAAACGATGAAACATTAAGCGGTCTCGTAAATTTTTCCCGATGGGGTCTCAATAAAGAAATTTTTAAAAGCGAATTAAATCAAGAAAAAATCGTTTCACTGATTAAAGAAAACGAAGCAGTAGCAAGCGGTATTGTTAATTTATTTTTTGAGGGCATAACTGTTCCTGTTTTAAGGCAAATACTGCCTCTTTTTGAATTTAAAAAATTTAATTTTGCCAAAATAAGTTTTTCCACAGAATCGCTTGTTGATACCATTACAAGATACAGAGCAAAAGGACAATACAAGGCATTTGAAGATAATAATCCAACTGGTTTTATAAAAGATATTTTGGTTAAAAATAAAATTCCGTTTGACACCAACCAAAAAATGAAGCATTTGCGAAGAAGTATTGATTTGGCAATTCCCAATACGTTAGATCCTAAAATTATTATTGAGTCGTCTTATGTGGTAACAACCGCTTCAGGTATGGGGGATAAAGCGAAAACAGAAATGGAGCTTGCTAAAGACATCAAGAGATATTATCCAAAAGCAAGTTTTATTGGTTTTGTTGATGGAATTGGATGGTATGTTAGGCAAGGGGACTTGCAGAGAATTGTTAGCGCTTTTGACGAGGTTTTTACTTTCCAAAAAACGGAATTAAAAAGATTTTTAGGGCTTGTTCAAAACAAATTAAATGGAAATTAAAGATTTTCAAAATCAAATAATTCAAGGCGATATTTTAAAAACAATCGCTAAAATTCCAGATGATTCCGTTGATTTAACTTTTGCCGACCCCCCCTTTAACCTAAAGAAAAAATATAGCGCCTATAACGATACAAAGGAGGTGGAAGAATATTTAGAGTGGTGTTATCAATGGTTAAGCGAGATGGTGAGAGTAACAAAGCCAAGCGGTTCAATTTTGGTGCATAATATACCTAAATGGCTTGTTTATTATGGGTCTCACTTAAATAAAATAGCGAATTTTCGGCATTGGATTTCCTGGGAGGCAGTTGGCGCTCCCTTAGGAAAAACATTACTGCCAACGCATTACGGGATTTTATTTTATACCAAACAACCGAAGGGCTTTAAATTTTTTAATGTAAGAGCGCCTCATAAGATTTGTCGGGGTTGCG
>CAYVXQ010000186.1:0-1586 GCA_964454625.1 uncultured Candidatus Saccharibacteria bacterium | reverse complement strand
GCCCCCACCTTTTTTAAAAAAGGTGGGGGAGGGTCGAATGGAGGAATTAAATAAACTATGAAAAGAATACTAATCAGTTTAAGTATTATTGGAATTGTTGCTGCGATTGCGATTGGTGGAACGATTGCTTATTTTTCTGATGTGGAAACCAGCACTGGAAATACTCTTACTGCTGGGACTTTGGATTTGAGAGATTTAGACTACGTGACCTGGGAATTTGATTTTGAAGATATGAAACCGGGAGATACTACTGGAGTCCAAACGATTGATTTGGAAATGGAAGAGGGAAGCAACGCCTCAAATCACGTAGAAATTGATATAGATACTCACGATTTTATTGATGGTGTTGTTCCGAATGGAGGAGTGAACACTAAAGATGATTTTAAGAAGCAGATAAAGGTAAATACGCTGAAATATTTTGATAGCGTAACGACAGATTTATTGACGCTTGTAGATGATAACGCCGACGGTAATCTAGGGTTTAAATCTCTCTACGATGTTGAGGCGTACGGTGTGTTTGACGACCTTCTTTCTTTTGGTACTGGTGCGGGAAGGTTTAAAGTTGAACTTTCTTTACCAACCGATTTGCCAGATGCTAACGACAACAAATATCAGGGAGATAGCATTCAAATAGACTTTGAATTCGGTGTTGCCCAAGTAGCTGGTCAAGATGTTTTGACTGATTAAAACTTAAAACTTTTTCGGTTGCCTCAGCCCACCCAAGTTTTTCGACATTAAGAACTTGGGAGGGTGATGCCTTCCTTGTGGGCTTGCCCGCCAAGTTTCCTTCAGAAAGCTTGGGCGGGTGTGGGGCAACCTATAAAGGTTTTAAGAAATAAGAACCTGCCTCGCTAACGCTCGGCAGAACCTTGATTTCGGCAAGGTGAAATCATATATAATTACCGAAATTAAAAAAACAGTTCTTTAGAAACTGTATCTTAGAAGTAAACCCTACTAGAAAAAAACCGTGATGAAAAAAAAGAAAATTTTAGAGTCTATCCCATTCCTTTCTATCAATTCCGGCTTGACGAAGAATTTCCTTGATTAACCCAGCACTGATATCACCTTTATGTTTAGATGGAATGTGAACCTTAAGGACTCCTTTTTTCATAAATAGATGTTTCCCACCGCTGTAAGGACCTTCAAAGCCGAGTTTCCTAAAATTCTGGACTAATTTTCTCCAAGAAATAACTCGCGACATGCTTATTTAGACGTTGGAACGGCTTGGACTCTTTTAGCAATTCTTACCGGAAAATCGGGAATTTTATCTCCATCGCGCAATTTTAAAATCAACCATTCTTCCAACACTTCCCGAAGAGTTTCTCGACATTTTTCAAGAGTTTTTTCCGAAGCCCAAACTCCCTGTAGTCCAGGAATTTCACCAAAATAAGTTCCGTCATCTAATATTTTATATCGAGCTTCAGCCAATTTTTGTGAGATATAATCTATTAACATACATTTTCATTTTAGAATTTTAATAAAAGATGTCAAGCGCAAAATATTTAAAGGTCGTAACTTTAGTAAAAAAATCAAAATGAACAAGAAAATTTTAATTAGTTTATGTATCATCGGCGCGGTGGCGGTGA
>CAYVXQ010000185.1:0-1599 GCA_964454625.1 uncultured Candidatus Saccharibacteria bacterium | reverse complement strand
TTAGGAAAATCATTTACTTATCGCAGTATAAAAAAAGACGCCTTTACCGGTTATGCTTCAAAAAAGGAGGGTAATTATAATTATTTAATTGCCGAGCCGGAAAAGGCTTTTGTTGACCTAAATTATTTCAGGCTAATCAATAAACAAAAGCCCCTTAGTCGTTTTAATAAAGAGAGGATTAACGCATCAAAAGCTCTTCGTTACGCCAAATTATTTAATAATAAAAAACTCATTAGTATTATAAAAACTACATTACAATGATTACCCAAGAATCTATCCAAAAATTAGCCATAAAATACCAAGCACCCGAATTCCCAAACATTATCAGAGAATATTTTCAGCATCTTTTTCTTTCTAATCTTTATCGAATTGAAGGTTCCCAAAATATTATGTTTAAAGGTGGCACAGCCTTACGGTTTATTCACGGTAGTCCACGCTTTTCCGAAGATTTAGATTTTTCGGTATTTAATATCGAACCCTATAGAGTAAAAAATTTGGTTGAAGATTTATTCACAAAAGTTTTAGTAGAGATAGAGAGAATAGGAATTAAAGTAGATTTAGGACCAAAACCAAGACCAACAAAGGAAGGTTATTATGGGGATGCCTTTTTAAAAATCTATGATTATCCGCCAGTTATTGTCTCGATTAACGTTTCAGCTAGAAATGAACGGGAAATTAGAAGCGAAATCGAAACAATTCCCAATGATTTTATACCTCCTTATAATATTTATCGTCTTTCCCAAGAACTTTTAATTGAGGAAAAAATTGATGCTCTTTTGGAGCGAAAGAAAGCCCGCGATTTTTATGACATTTATTATATTATGCGAAAAAATCTTTTAACCTCAGAACAAAAAAAGCGACTGGTTGAAGTCCGGAATTTAGTGGAAACCATTGACATCGATTACAAAAGTGAACTATCTCCCTTTTTGCCCCAAGATCAGCAAGCAATTATTAAAGATTTCAAAACCACTTTATTAAATGAGTTAAACCGACAATTAAGTTAAATCTATGAAGCTCCAGGATATACCAAAAATCGAACGCCCCCGCGAAAAACTCATCGCCAAAGGACCTCAAAACCTCAAAGACGAGGAACTTTTAGCTATTTTATTAAGTACGGGCATGGAAGGGAAAAACGTAATAGAAGTGGCAAAGCAAATTTTAAGAAAATATTCAAAAAAGAGACTATTGAAATTAACTTATAACGATTTATCAAAAATCAAAGGCATTGGCCCGGCCAAAGCCAGCACCATTTTAGCCGCTCAAGAATTAGTTAAAAGAGCTTTGGAGATAGGGGAGGAAACTTTACCAGTTATTCACTCAACCAAAGATGTCATTGCTCAAGTTGGCTATCTGAGAAACAAATTAAGAGAACATTTAGTCGCGATATATCTTAATGCCCGAAATGAAATGCTTTTTAGAAAACACATTTTCATTGGTACGCTCGACGCTAACATTGCTCATCCCAGAGAAATTTTTGCCGAAGCTTTGCGTCAAAACGCCGCCTCAGTAATTTTAGTCCACAACCATCCCTCCGGAGACCCCGAACCCTCGCAAGCCGACCTCGAAATCACCAAAAGAATCCTCGAAGCCGGCAAAATC
>CAYVXQ010000184.1:0-1601 GCA_964454625.1 uncultured Candidatus Saccharibacteria bacterium | reverse complement strand
ATAGATATATCGGCTCTGGCTATAATGAGAATATCGGTACCGATTCTTCTGCTATGGCTGATTTAGCGTTATATGGCAAAGGATTAAATTTACCAAAAAGGATCCCGTCTTTTTCTGAATTTGAAAGAGTTGATTTAAATACAGGTCGCTCAACTTTAAGAAATTCCGTTAAGCAGATGCTTTGGCTTAAAAAACCGGTATGGATAAATAAAGAAGAACTTAGAAGAATTGATGTTGAAAGCAGAACAAAACAGAAGGAAGATGACCATTTTTATCCTCATAATTGGTTTAAAAAAGGCTATGTTGGCGACGAAATAAATAACATTTTAAATTTGCATTATATCCCTAAAGATGAAAATGTTATAAAAAGTGATAAGATACCATCAGAATGGCTGATGGAAAGAGCAGAAGAATTGAAAGCTGATAAAAACATAATAAAAAAATATTGTAAAGGCAATCTTTTACCCTTCGAAAATTTATTGGATTTAAGGAGGTTTGAGAAAAAATTTATTAGGAAGAAAGGAAGAATTTGGCCAGATAAGTTTAAAGAAAGATATCAGGGTTTTTTGAAGCGAAGATATAGGATTTTTATAAAAGAATTGGCTAAACTGCAAAATTAGCAATAAACTTGAATAAAAAAATTATGAAACTTAATAACATCCAAACCATTAATAAAATTAACGAAATAGTTTTACTCAAGGGTTGGGTCAACACCATCCGTAAAATGGGCAAAATCGTTTTTGTGGATTTAAGGGACCGGTCGGGTATTGTTCAGGTAGTTTTAGTGCCGCAAGAACTTGATGCGGCATCGGCCGAGATAATCAAAAACATCCATCCGGAATATGTTTTGGAAATTTCCGGTATTGTCCAAAAGCGGGGAGAAAAGCAGATTAACAAAGATCTGCCAACCGGTTCGGTCGAAATCTTGGCGAAGTCCGTTAAAATTTTAGCCGAGGCCGAAACGCCGCCATTTGAAATTGATAACGAGGAGCGTCAGGCCAACGAAGAACTGCGCTTAAAATATCGCTATCTTGACTTGCGTCATGAAAGAATGAAAAATAATCTTAAAATGCGGCATGAGGTCATCAAGGCCATTAGAGAATTTTTCTATCAAGAAGATTTTTGGGAAATAGAAACGCCGTATCTGTCCAAATCCACGCCCGAAGGCGCCAGGGATTTTTTGGTGCCCTCGCGGAATTATCCGGGCAAATTTTACGCCTTGCCGCAAAGCCCCCAGCAGTATAAGCAGATGCTGATGGTGGCCGGATTGGAAAAATATTTTCAAATTGTCAGATGTTTTCGCGACGAGGACCAAAGAGGCGACCGGCAGGCGGAATTTACCCAGCTGGACGTGGAAATGAGTTTCGTTGATGAAGAAGAAATTTTCGGTTTGATAGAAAAATTGGTTACGGCGATTATGGCCAAAATCAAACCCGGCGTTAAAATCGGTTTTTCTCGAATGACCCATCGAGAGGCGATGTCAAAATATCAATCTGATAAACCGGATATCAGAAAAGATAAAAATAATCCCAATGAATTTGTCTTTTTATGGGTAACTGATTTTCCAATGTTTGAATATAAAGAAGGCGATAAAAGATGGG
>CAYVXQ010000183.1:0-1605 GCA_964454625.1 uncultured Candidatus Saccharibacteria bacterium | reverse complement strand
GATTTATGATTTATGATTTGGTTTTGTCTATCGCCGTCGTAGGGTCGCCGACAGGCCCGTGTTCAAAGACAAGCTCGTGTTAAGAGATAATAATATTGTGAAACAAAATTTTTCTAAAATTAAAGTGATTGGCCTGGGCGGTTCTGGAGTTAATGCCATCAGCCGCATAAAAGAGGACTCGTCTATTTCTGGCGTGGATTTGATTGCGGTCAACACTGACGCTCAATCACTGAAGATTTGTCCGGCCGAGCACCGTATTTTGATAGGTAAGAACACCACCCATGGTTGGGGAGCGGGCATGGATGTGAAATTGGGGGCAAAAGCCGCTCAAGAAAGCCGCGAGGACTTAAAGCAGGCCTTGATTGGCGCGGAAATGGTTTTTTTAACATGCGGATTGGGTGGCGGCTCTGGGACCTCGGGTATTCCGGTTTTAGCCGAAATTGCCAAGGGTCTGGGTATTTTAACTTTAGCAGTGGTTACTTTACCGTTTTCTTTTGAGGGTCAACAACGTAAAAATATCGCTTTGCAGGGCTTACGGGATTTGGAAAGCAAGGCCGATGCCTTATTGGTTATAGAGAATGATAAACTTTTAGGCCTGGCAAAACCCAACACTACTGTTCATTCGGCTTTTTGGCTTTGTGACGAGGTCTTGCGAGAGGCGGTTAAGGCAATTTCCGATTTGGTGTCTTTGCCAGACATTATCAATGTTGACTTTGCTGACTTAAAAAGTATTCTCAATAATGCTGGTCGGGCTTTTTTAGGTATTGGACGGGCGCGCGGAGAAAAACGGGCTATTATTGCCGCTTCAGCGGCTTTAAGTTCTTCTTTGTTGGATTTTTCATTGAAAGATGCCGCTGGTATCTTAATTAATATAGCCGGGGCCGGTGATTTGTCTTTGAGCGAGGTAAATGTGGCCGCGACTTTCATTAAGAAAAACGCCAACCCTAAAGCCAGGATTGTTTTTGGGGTTTCCGAAGACAATAATTTACAGGATGGTGAAATAAAAATTACGATTATTGCCACCAGCAAGTGATGAAATTTGAAATCCAAAATCCGAACGCCTAATGACAAATAAAATTAGGACTTACGGGTTTGCCCTAAAATTGTCATCCTGAGGGTAATCCCGAAGGATCTCAATGGTTGAGACCCTTCGGCTATCGCCTCAGGGCGACACTGCGTGTCGGATTCTTCGCCTGCTGGCTCAGAATGACGGCAAACCCGTAAGTCCTAACAAATTCAAAATTCTAAATTCAAAATTCAAAACCGTTTTGAATTTAGAATTTTGAAAATTTGAATTTGTTTCGTGCTTCGGATTTCGTGCTTCGTGTTTTGTTTTTTTAGTTATCCACAGCTTGTATTTTATTTTTTTAGGTATAATTGACTTCGCTTAACCATTATTTTTTATGATAACCCCAGAAATTGCCAAAGTTAAAAAACGTGATGGCAGTATTGCTGACTTTGAGCAAACTCGCATCACCAAAGCCATTTATAAAGCCCTGACGGTTACCGGCGAGGGCGACGAGAAAACAGCTGAAAAAATTTCTGACCGAGTAGTCAAGATTCTAAACCGCCGCTTTTCTAAAAGAGAAATTCCCGATGTGGAAC
>CAYVXQ010000182.1:0-1612 GCA_964454625.1 uncultured Candidatus Saccharibacteria bacterium | reverse complement strand
AATTCGTTTGTGTCCGCGCTACTTGTTGCCTTCTTGCTCTTTCATAGAGCTCCTCGGCTTCATCTCTGAAAGCAATCGGAGTGTAGATAAGAGAGGTTAAAAAAGAAAGACCAAAAGCAGCCCAAAGCGAAATCGCACCGTACCGCCAACTTAGAAGAAGTACGATAAACAAACCCAAAGCTCCAATAACAAGAAGCGGCACCCCAATACAGCGAGTTCTGCGTCTAATTGAAAACATTAAGCCGAGCAATAAGACCAAAGAGACAGTCAACATAGGAATCCAATTTCTCCGAGATCTTGCCTCCTGATCAGATACTTTTAATCCCAATTCCTTGTTTGTCTTAAACCCTTTATCAGCTCTGAAATTTGCTAATTTTTCTTCAAATGTCTGAGCAGGCGCAAGCTCTTCTTGTCGTGCTTGCTTATATGGCTGAAATACTGATTTTCCAGCGATTGTCACAAAAATCGCCAACAAAAATAGAAAACCAGTAATCATCCAGAAAAGCAAACAATAAGAATTATTATTGCCCATCCTTAGCCCGTACAACAATCTTCTCATTATTTTTCATCTCCTTTTTCTTTTTTCCAGCTTTTTTCCAAACATCCCACAAACCACCTGCCAGTTCTTCAGGTGTTGCCGGCTGGAATCTTTTGTGCAGCCGTGGACCAAACAAGGTAAGCCGCTTGTTTCCCTCGCTAGTGCCTTCAACGCGAATTCTAATTTTTTTTTCTGGTTCTTGAAATTCAATAAATTTATCAATCGGATAAACAAGATAACCTCGCTCATTCGTGTTTTGCGGGTCAGCTTCTAGCGTTGCTTCATCAATGAACACCAAGGTAGCAAGCACTCCGTCGCCTTCTTTCGAGACCGCCTGGCAAATTAGTTTATATTTGCCATCCCTGCCAACTTGCTCCACTTCAACATCTGCCGCTTTACTGCTGATTTTTGGCAAAACAATAACTTTGCGTGCTCGAATCGGCGAACCAGCAAGTTGAGCTTCAATGCTAGCTGAAATTGCTCCAGCCGGGATAACCAAATCTTCGATCGCCCTGCCGTCTTCATCAGTGGCAACTGACGAAGTAAATTCTGAATTGACAAAAAAATTTATTATCTCGCCGGAAAGTGTCCTTTCGCCGAAACTAAGAATAGCTACAGCTTTGACACTCCAATTTTCGCCAATTTTTTTTGGCGGATCGCAAACTAATTCTAGCCTCTGTCTTTCTCTCAAAACAAAAACCTCCCTATTAAATTTTCAAAGAATTTCCCAAAAGCATTGGGAACCACAAGACTAAATAAATCTAATCTTGTAGCGGCAATGTTTTTGAAGAGAGTTGAGGCGGTTTGGGTGATTTATTGTTTTTTATTTTTGCTCCCCAAACCGCCTGTTAATTTCACGCCAGCATCAATGGATTGGTTTTGCTCTGCCAGTTTTTAATCGTGTCTTCGTACCCAAAACTGACAGCAAGGTTTTTTGCCTCAACCAAGCGCTGAGAAGCCAAACCTCTGCGCTTGCTGATAATCGCAAGCTCTTTATCCAACCTGCTAATATCTTCTATTTGCTTGTTTTGCTTTTATTACTCCAATGGTTAGGAGCAATATACCAATTAAAAT
>CAYVXQ010000181.1:0-1636 GCA_964454625.1 uncultured Candidatus Saccharibacteria bacterium | reverse complement strand
CGTTGAAGATAAAATCGCGCGCTGGTCAGGAATGGAAGAGGGTGCAGCAGAAGTGAACGCAGAGGACAGGCCCGAGACGGTCAAAATTGAGAGGAGAGTTTTTTCAAAACCCTCGATCCCCGTGCCCGAAGAATTTAAACGCGCTCCGTTTAATCGCGGGGGCTATAAACGTCGAGACTTTACTAAACACGACGATCGAGATCAAAATCAGAATACTCACAAGCCTTTTCAAAATGCCTTTTCCAAATATGGCAAAAGCTCAAATTCGAATGATAGATAATAAGCAACATGATTTTGTCTAAAACTAGCTCAAAGGGGCTAGTTTTTTTATCCCCAGATTTGCTAGATAAAAATTGTAAAAAATGCTAAAATTAAACTGAGAAGGAAGTCAAAGCTTCTAGACGGTTTTAAATACAAAAATTATGAACGAAAAAACCAATGCTTGCCGCCAGTTCCCTTGGGGGTAGATTTATCGGCGCCTCAGTTTTGTATGTGGTAATTGGTCAGATTGTTCACACGCTCGCGGCATTTGTAACGATGAAGTACTACTTAATTGTCGGGCCGCTAACGGCGAAAATTTTGAAGTAGGTTTCAAAAAATTTAAATATACAAACCATGAGTAAGGTAAAAAAAGCACTTTGCGTGCTGGGTTTCAGCGCAGTTTTTGTATTGGGCTTGTTGGTTTTTTCGTCGCAGGCACAAGCCGTGGCTAATATTACTGGAAAAATTATTAGAACTGATGGTACGCCGATTGAGGATCTTTATGTTTATGCGAATAAAGAAAGCGCGACTTTTTCTAATGTTACTGATGTTAACGGAGATTTTAATATTACAATTACGGGCGCTTCGATTACCGGAAACTATATAATTAAACCATCTAGCACTCTTTCGGTGTCAGAAACCAGCCCAGTAGCAAATGAAAATCACAGTGTATATTTTTTTCCTCAAACCGTAAGCAATATTTCAGTTACAGATGGCGCTATCACAGCCAATGTGAATTTCAGCTTATTACCGCGCGGAATGATTTCGGGAAAAGTTACAGATCAAAGTGGCGCGGCAATTGATGATGCGTATGTGTATGCAATAAATAATAACAACAGTAATCTTTAACACTAAATCTTATTTATAATGAAAAAAACATTTCTCGCAGTTTTGACTTTTACTTTTTTCTTTTTCGGGGCCAATATTTCTCAAGCCAGTCAAAGTTATCAAACTAATAAAACTTCTAAATTTGGGTTTTTATCAACGGGCATTGGCATAACACCGAAATCAGCCAAAAAAATGGGTACGTCTTGGCTGCGGCCGCACATTGGCCAAGCGATCTGGGAAAATATTGAAAAGACAAAAGGGACATTTACTTGGACTAAAATGGACAAGGAAGTTAAAAACGCGCAAAAATATAATTCGCACTTGCTAGTAACAATTTGGCCGTTTGCCAAATGGGACCAAAAAACTTGTCATGCGAATTTGAAAAAAGCCAAAGGTTTTGAACGTGAATTGCCGACAAAAAGAGGGAAGCCTTGCGACTATAATGCGTACAAAAATTTTTTAACAAAATTAGTTGAGCGTTATGACGGTGATGGATAAGACGATATGACGGGTTTAAAGTACGGAGTGAAGCATTGGGAGATTTTGA
>CAYVXQ010000180.1:0-1639 GCA_964454625.1 uncultured Candidatus Saccharibacteria bacterium | reverse complement strand
TGAGCTAAGCTAAGCAACCAACCGCTAATTACAGAGGTCTGACCTCTGTAATATATAGAGATTTCACCAATGAATCTAATCCTCTTTTTGCTATTAATTGCGATTGCCTGTTTTTTTCAGGGAATTGTTGGATTTGGATTTGCCTTGATTGCCGTTCCTTTAGCCCTGCTTTTTTTAGATAAAATAACGGTTATAGTCTCTTTAGCCGTGGTCGGATTATCCCTCGGCTTATTTTTGTTCAGAAAAATCAGCCAGCCCTTGAATTTAGCCGTTTTCAAATTCCTCTCTGTTGCTGGTTTAATTGGCCTGCCGGTAGGCATTTTTATCCTGAAAGCCGCCCCGCTTCCTTTGTTGAAAGTGGTGGCGGGGGCTATTTCCGTGCTTTTTACTCTTATAATAGGTTTTTCAAAAATAAAACTGCCCCAGAGCAAATTTCTTGTTTGTTTCGCCGGGTTTTTGAGCGGCATATTGCAAACAAGCATCAGCATGAGCGGCCCGCCCGTGGTTTTGCTGCTGACCGGCATAGGCAGCGCCAAAGACGAATTAAGAAAAACAACCGTTTCATTTTTTCTTTTTCTGAATATCGTTTCCATTCCTTTATTTCTGGCAACCCTTCCCGTTACCTGGGGAAAAATCAGTTATGGGATATTCGCTATTCCGGCGGCGATATTGGGAGGATATTTAGGGGACAGGGTTTCGGGCAAGATTTCGCAGAACGCTTTTAAAATAATTGTTTTGACTTTTGTTTTCTTGGCAGGTATTCTAAGCGTGTGCTCCGGTTTGCGTTAGTCTGGTTCGCGTTTTACGAAAAATAACATTATAGCTATGCTTCAATATTTAGTTTTTGTCGGCGCCGCAGTTTCCACACTCGCGGCGGCCGCCTATATCAGAGATACTTTAGCTGGCAGGACTAAGCCAAACAGGATTACTTGGTTGATGTGGTCAATTGCCCCATTAATAGCTTTTTCTGCTGGGTTAGCAGCGGAAGTCGGACCCCCGCAAAAAGAGACCCTCGCAGAAATCAGTATGTTAAGTAGAATAAAAACCAAATTATGAAAATAATAAAAGCAGATAAATCTCATAAAAACCAAGTATTAGAGTTGCTTGACGATTTTCGGACTGTTTGCATGGCCATCATTGATCCGGCGAAGAATTTTATTTCAACTACCGCAAAAGAGTTCGGCGGGGATCTTTTTGACGGAGTTATTGACTCTTCCGATTCAGTTGTATTTTTGGCAATGGAAAACGATAAATATATCGGCATTGCCACGGTTCACAAAATCCCGCAAATTAGGAAAGGCAGGTATGGCGCGGAAATTGAGGAAATGTACGTTGAGCCGGAATTTCAAGGCAAAGGCGTCGCCCAACTTTTAATCGACGCTATAGTTAACTGGGCAAAGGAAAATGATATTCAAACCATACGGCTTGAGTCGAGTCACGAATTAAAAAGGGCGCACGGTTTTTATGAAAAGGCAGGGTTCAGGTTTTATGGGCGTGCTTATGAGAAAGATATCGGGTAAAATAAGGATAGGTTTTGCCTCCAAAAAGCAATATCGTTTCCGGTTAGGAAATCCAAATACATGGCTTTAATTTACGAAACAGACAATTTTATAGTCGAAGCTCGCGAAAAGCCTTTTAT
>CAYVXQ010000179.1:0-1645 GCA_964454625.1 uncultured Candidatus Saccharibacteria bacterium | reverse complement strand
GTAAATTGCTTTAAAACTCCGGATTTAATAGTTTTAATCTCTGGGGATTTTAAAAGAAGGGTAACTAAAACATAAATAAAAACTCCAGCCAGCCCAGCTAGAAAGGCCTGAGTGAAGATTCCTAAAAAAGTTTGGGTATTTACAAAAGCAGTCAAAACCTGAAGGGAAAAATAAGTTGCCAATCCCATCAAAATACTTCCAAAAATTATTTTTTGAAGAGATTGCCAAATTTCTTTGATTTTGAAATCACCGATTTTTTTATACAAAAACCTCAGCAGGAAAGAAAACTGAAATATTCCTGCAATTGACAAGGCTAAAGGGAGGCCAATCACTTCAATATTTTTAATTCCCTGGAGTTTGAAAAAATTTAGCATAAAATTCTGAAACATATTGGGGGATTTTAAAAGAAAAACTAACAAAAAACACAAGATAATATTCAGGGCCATGGAAACCAAACCTATTGCCACCGGAGTTTTAGTATCCTGAAAAGAATAGAAAGTGCGGGCTAAAAAAGGAATGAAACTAAAAGCAAGAATTCCAAGAGAGAAAAGACCCAAACAGGCAGCGGTTAATTGGGTATCTGACCATCCAAATCGACCAGTTCTTAAAATAATTTGAACAATCTGGATTCTCAATAGAAAAATTAAAAGTGAAATGGGAATAATTAAAAAAAGGATCTGTCGAAAAACTGAAGAAAAATTCTCAAGAAACTTTTCCTTATCCCGATCAGCCCAGGCCCGAGATAGAGCTGGAAAAGCCGCTAAGGCAAAAGAGACTCCAATTAACCCAATTGGAAATTGCTGAAGATTATTAGAAAAATTAAAAATGGCAATGCTTCCTGCCACCAAGGTGGATGCGATGGCAGTAATCACTATTAAATTGATATGATAGGCAGCTGCTCCAATAGTCCGGGGGATCATTAATTTGAAAATTCTTATTAATCCCGGATATTTAAAATTGAAAATTGGTGAATATCTAAAACCAGAAATTTTAGCAGCCGGAATTTGAATTAGCCAATGCAAGAAAGCGCCAAAGATCACTCCATAAGCTAAACCCCAGAGTTCAAAAATGGGAACCAAAAATAAAATTCCAAAGATAATCCCTAAATTATATAAAATGGGGGCTAAAGAATAAACTAAAAATCGATTAAAATAGTGCAAAATTCCAGAGAAAATAGAAGATAACCCAAAAAAAATCGGGCTCAAAAACATAATTCTGGTTAAGGCAATAGTTAGAGCTTGATTGGATTCGCTAAAACCAGGGGTAATCAGCTTAACCAGTCCTGGAGTAAAAATTGCTAAAATTCCGCAAATCAAAATAAGCAGGATTAAAAAGCAGTTTAAAACATTATTGGTAAGCTCCCAACCTTCTTTCTCATTTTTTTTAAAATATTCAGAGAAGATTGGCAAAAAAGCAGCAGATATCCCTCCCATGATTAAAATTCCGTAGACAAAATCGGGAATTCGAAAAGCAGCAAAATAGATATCTAATTTCTCCCCTGCCCCAAAGGTTCCGGCTAAAAGCCGATCTCTTACTAAACCCAGAAGCCGGCTAATTAAAGCGGAACCGGCCAGTAAAATGGCGGCCATGGTAATGGTTTTGGTTTGGGAATTAAAAAAGCGATTAAAATTCATCGCTTTTATTT
>CAYVXQ010000178.1:0-1656 GCA_964454625.1 uncultured Candidatus Saccharibacteria bacterium | reverse complement strand
TTAAGCGGAAATTTTTTTGGCCGGGCAGAAAACTGGCGATTAAAGAAAAGGCCGAGCGCAATGGCAGCAAGAAAGCAATAAAGAATAACGGCAAAGCCAACAGATAATTATTTTGATAAGAATAGTACGCACCTAAGATTATCACTCCCAACGATTGCAAACAGGCAAATTTGATTTTGATTTTGAAAAAAGAATAAAAGCCCCCTTCCAAACCGCGCGAAACAGCTTGGCTAAGGGCATTGCCCAGGCCTTTGAGGGTGAAAATGCTTAAAAAACCCACCAAAGAAATCACGTACTTATAGTTGCCGTAAAGCACGGGATTCAATAGGTTGGCAAACGCAACAGCTAATAAAAAAGAACTCAACGAAACCACTGCTCGGGATGAGGTGAGCCAAAAACCGCCTTTGGCTAAATAGACATTGTCGGTTTTAGTATACTTTTCGGTTTTTTTAAGCAATGAAAATAGTTTTGTTTTAAGGGGCATACTATTCATCAAAATAGCCCAAACTTTTCAGCCGTTTTTTGACTTCTTCTTGTTCGTTTTGCGTAGGCGCTGATTCGTCATTTTTCAAAAACTCAATGATTTTTTCAGTTTGCGCTTTCCAAGTAAAATTATTAACTTTATCTTGTGCCATTTTTGTTAGATAATTTATTTTATTTTCATCATTTAATAAATTTGTAATCTTTTCTGCTAAATCATAAGCATTTTCCGGGATAAAGCTCACCGCGCAATCTTCCAGCACTTCTTTAATAATTTCCAAGTCCGAATAGATAATTGGCGCGCCGCTGGCCATATACTCGTACACTTTTATTGGAAAGGCATAGTCAGTAAAATGTTTTTTGTTTGGGTATGGTATAACCAAAATGTCCATTACTTGCTCAAATTTAAGCACTTTGTCTTCATCGGATTGCCAGTCAAAGATTTGAAATCTGTCAGCCGCCCCTTTTTGTTTGGCATATTCTTCATAGTCATTTTTTTCATTATTTTTTGCTCCGACCAAAATAGTCATTATGTTTTGAGGCAAAAATTTAAGTATATCAATCATTATTTTTAATTCTCGGTCGTGATTAACCGCAGTGAAACTGCCGATATAGCCAATTAATTTTTTATCAATGGGCAGGCCCAGTTCTTGCCTCAATTGATTCTTGGGAAAATTTTTGAATTTATCTGTGTCTACCCCGATTCTTTCCACAAAAATTTTATCTGGATTAGCACCGGTTTTTTTCGCTATTATATCTTTTAATCTTTGCGACGTTGTAATCAGCCAGTCGCTTTTTTGGGAGACATAATAATCCCGCCAATCGTCGTACATCATAGTCCATATAGAGCAAATTTTGCAGGGAAACCATTTTTTCAAAAAACCCGCAATCGCTAAAAGGTAAAAATCCAGAGAAAGAAACACTAATTGTTTTCTTTTATTTTTAATAATAAATCCCAAAAGCCAAAAGAAATAAAAAAAACTCAACCTTCTTTTGAACGGCCAATGTAGATTTTTATACCTTATATCTTCTAATGGTTTTTCGGCTTTAGCTACTATTAGCAGAAAATCGTCGCCCAGCAAGTTAGTGAAGCTTCTGGACATTTCCAAGATAACCTTGCCCAAAGACGAATATTTGCTGGGTAATCTGTTGGAGGTTAGATAAATGAGTTTCATA
>CAYVXQ010000177.1:0-1674 GCA_964454625.1 uncultured Candidatus Saccharibacteria bacterium | reverse complement strand
CGAAGAATGCTAATTCTTCGCAATTATTTTTTGCGCGCGCGATTTTTTGCGCCTGTAAGGCACAATTTACGAATTCCCTCATAGGTTCGAGCCAACTTGAACCGGTCTCCTCAACTTTGGCAACTTCTTCTTGTAATTTGAGTTTTGTTTCAAACATTTCGTTTTTCTTGGTTTTGTAAGTTTCAGGATCAACGACACTATCCAAATAACTGTCCAAAAGCGTATTTTGTTTTCGATCTACATCTTGAATTTCAGTTTTGAGATTTTGGATAGTTGTTTCTGATGATTGTTGTTCAACTTGTTGATCTCTTTCCAAAAATTCCAGCCAGTGGTCAGCCCAACTCTGGGGAAGCACTACATCAGAAACAACTTTTCTTATTTGTTCTTCCATCTCAAAACTGGTAATTGGTACTTGTGAGCATGGTCCAAGTTTTTTGGTGCAGCGATAGTAAATATAAGTAACTTTTCGGTTGGTAGTTTTGTAAAACTTTATGTGTTGCTCTGCGGTAATAGCCGCACCACATTCGCTGCACCTTGCGAGTCCCAAAAACGGAAAACGATAAGACTTTTTGAAATGTTTGCTTCTGCGCTGGATTTCTTCCTGCGTTTTCTGAAACAATTCTTTAGAGATGAAACACTTATGGTTTCCGTCGTGATACTCGCCGTTGTAAAACATAATCCCGATATAAAATTTGCTGGAGAGGATTTGCCGGATTTCGTTGATGTGGAGAGGTTTTCCGTTTTTGCGCTGTAAACCAAACTTGTGGAGATATTTAGCAATATCTGTAAAAGTATGGTCTCCCTCCGCAAACATTTCAAAAATCCGCTTGATAGCTTTTGATTTTTCTAGATCAATATCGATTCCCCTAGTCTTGGGATTGTTCAAATATCCGAATGGGGCTTTTGCGGGCCAAACTCCGTTTCGGAGCTTTTGGCGCAATCCCCGCTTTACGTTTTCGGAAAGATTGTCCACATAATATTTCGATTGACCGAAGGCAATCGAAAGCATAAATTTTCCCTGAGGTGTGTTTTCAAACCAAGAAGTTGGAAATTTAAGGTCAAGCAGTTTGCCGGTATCAAAAAGATAAATAATTTTCCCGCCATCCATTGAGTTTCTGGCTAAACGATCGGGGTGCCACGCAACGATGCCATTTGCGTATCCCTTCTCGATTTTCTTTAACACTTCGGCAAACTGCTCACGCCCTGGCATCTTTGCGGTTTTGGCCTCCTCGATAAATTCCACAATTTCCAAATGCTCACGCTTGGCAAATTCTTTTAGCTCCGCAATTTGCGCCTCGATAGACAAAATCTGTTTGTCAGCTTCGTCCCTCGATTTTCTACAGTAAGCGATATATTTTGTCATGTTGTTTTTCTTCCTAAAATTTTTGCGTTTTCTTTCCTTCTTTTTTCCGGCAGCTCTCGGCAGAATATAAAAAGGGCTTCTCGGCGCTCCGTGCGGGCGGCGGCGCACGGAGCGCCTCCAACTCGACGGACTCTTTTTCTCTTTTGGTCGAGATTTACGAAAAAGTTAGAACCGAATTTCGCAATTGTTAGCTCGCCTCGCTCCGCTCGGCTCGTTACTCCAGCGTGGCGCCCCCACCCGCCGCGCTTCCGAACGTGTCGGCTCGAACATTCCGCCGAAAGCGGAACAAAGAAAAACGCAAAAATTTTAAA
>CAYVXQ010000176.1:0-1676 GCA_964454625.1 uncultured Candidatus Saccharibacteria bacterium | reverse complement strand
GCACTGCACATCAGAGAAAATTCTCCTTTGACTTTACTTAGACCCCGAAGTAAAAATTCTCTGAAGCCCAGATTCTGGCTTAAGTTCCCGAATACAGGTTCAGCGGTGATTTTGCGTAAGCCGTATATTTTTTTACCTTCATCAGTAGAAAGTTTTTTTCGCATTTTGTCAATAAGATGCTGATGCTCTGAAATAGAGATATGTCGCCCACTCTTGCTTTTTGTGCAGGTTCCGAAATAACGGCAACTTTTACACTCTGTATTATTTCCATATGCATCATACATTACTTCGCATTGATTGTTTCTGCCTATATGATGTAGTTTTTTACCGGCTGGACAGGTGAAACTGTTTTCTTCTTTGTTGTAGATAAATTTGGATCTGTGAAACGGAGAATTTACATCGTGTCCTCTACCTCGCTCTTTGCTTGGCGAATTAGTATCAGGAATGTATGGCTCAATTTTGTCTTTGTATTTTTCATTCTCAAGTTCTGCTAAATTTTTACCTGAACTGTATCCGGCATCCGCCGGAAGTTTAATCGGTTCTTGTAGGTCAGAGTTAAGTTCTTTGACATTTTCTAATACTTTATCAACCACAGAAATTAGTCGGGGAGCGTCGTTTTGTTCGCTGGTAACATCATTAGCAACAATTATTTGTTCTTTGGAATCAACAGCAATTTCTGCACGGTAACCAGCGACTACTCTACTCTTTGATTTTTGGGTGCGAGCATCGTTATCTGTAAAATTGATTTCTTTTTTATCCGATTGGTTTAACTTTTTTTCTGCCGCTTTTAATTGTTCTGCGATTTCTCTGATTTTCTTTATACGTTTTTCTCGATCACGGATATTTTCGGGAAGTTCATTGCCGCGGTTATCAGAACCATATTTTTTGTCTTCTTCGTCGTCTGTTTGGTTTGATTTTTCTAAATATTGTTTGATTGCTTTTTCAATTTCTTCCCGTTCTTTGATAATGTCTTTTTCATCGTAAGTTTTTGAGTAAGAAGCGTTTGCTTTCATTACTTTACTATCAATTGAAATTTCGCCGAGTTTCGTTAATCCAAGACGATGGCAGATTCGCAATATCTCTACAAAAGAGTTTTTTAGTTCGGGAAGATTATTCTTGCGAAAATCAGAAATTGTCCTGAAATCCGGTTTCTGCATTCCAGCAAGATATATGAATGCAACATCAGTGCCAAGTCGCTCTTCAATTTTTCTAGAACTGTATGTCTTTACACAATATCCGTAAAACCATATTTTTATCTCAAGTGCAGGATCATATGACGGATTACCAATAGGAGATATTTTTCTGTAATATGGAGTTAAATCAATCTGTTCAACTGCTTCATCAACAACATGGGCAAGATGATCATTTGAAAGATAATCCCCAACTGATGGTGGGAACAAAAGAAGTTCCTTGTTGTTATAGGGTCGTAGATTTAACATTTTGTTTTACCTCCTGATTTTATCGTCGGGGTTTATTGTTTCTGTCGTCAGAAATATTATACTGAATTTTTTCAAAATATCAAATATTTTCTGACGATATTACTGACGATAAAAAATCAAGGGTTGTCGGACAGCCTCAATGGTAATATTTCCTTTCAAATAATATTTGTATCTGTTTTGTAAAAAATACCTTGTTTTTATGTTTAATAAAAAAAACTTTTAATTCCCTTGCAGCTT
>CAYVXQ010000175.1:0-1681 GCA_964454625.1 uncultured Candidatus Saccharibacteria bacterium | reverse complement strand
GCGGGCAACGCCGCACCCAGCCATTGCAACACCCAGGGCTGGAAGTTTATTTTTGTTGATGATGAAAAGCTTAAACGGCAAATTTTTAATAACGGCGGCTCTTATGTAATTAAAGAAGCCCCTTATGGCATCTTAGTTATCTATAATCTAGCTTTGAGCGATAATTTAGAATATCAAGATTGGATTCAAAGTTCCTCGGCCGCTATACAGAACATGCTTTTAACTATCCATAAACTTGGTCTGGGCGGCTGTTGGATCTGCCACTTACCTCGAAAAAAAACGCTAATGAAGCTTTTTAATATCCCTCAACCATATTCCCCCGTAGCTTATATTGCTTTTGGTTATCCCGCTCAACCATCAATCACCCTGCCTCGCAAATATCAATTAGCTGACATTTTAGCTATTAATAACTTTAAATGGCCAAAAGAAAAAACACATTCTAACCTCCGTATTAAAAGATTAATTAGACGATTGTATTTTCTTCTGCCTACTTGCTTTAAAAAATTACTTAATCCATTGGCAGATAAATACATAAAAAAATTTCATAACTAAAATGAAAGTCCTATTGGTTAATCCCCCGGCCGAAAATGAAATTCTAAGCTGTAATCCGGAAATTATCAAGGAAAAAAGGGGCTTTGATCCGCCTTTAGGCCTGCTTTACGTTGCTGGTTATTTAAAAAAACACTCTAACCATCAGTTAAAAATTATTGATGCTCAAGTAGAAAAACTTGATTATCAAAATTTGCCCGAAAAAATTAAAGAATTCACACCGGAGGTCATCGGTATTACAGCCATGACTTTTACTTTGATAGATGTAATTAAAACGATTGCCGTTGCTAAACAAGTTTGCCCACAGGTAAAAATCGTTTTGGGCGGCCCCCATCCCCATATTTACCCCGAAGAAACTCTGAATTTACCCGGAGTGGATTTTGTGATATTAGGCGAAGGCGAAGAAACTTTTTTTGAACTTTTAAATAATCTTGATAATCTAGAAAAGCTAAAAACCATCCCGGGCCTTGCCTTTAAGTATCAAGGTGAACTCATCAATAATGGCCCGCGGGCTTTTTTAAAAAACTTAGATGAACTACCGTTTCCGCCCCGTGAGCTTTTACCATACCAAAAATATTTTTCTTTACTCGCCAAAGCCAACCCGATTACTACTATGTTCACCAGCCGCGGCTGTCCTTACCACTGCACTTTTTGCGACCGTCCCAATATGGGAAAAATCTTTAGAGCGAGATCAGCCTCAAATGTTGTCGATGAAATGGAAGAATGTTTAAAACTTGGCATTAAAGAAATTTTTATTTACGATGACACTTTTACCGTTGACCGCAAGCGGGTTATAGCTGTTTGCCAAGAAATATTAAAACGCGGCTTAAAATTAAACTGGGATATCCGCGCTCGAGTCAATACCGTTGATGAGGAAGTGCTTGGTTTATTAAAAAAAGCCGGCTGCGTGAGAATTCACTACGGTGTGGAAGCCGGCACGGAAAAAATCCTCAAAGTGCTAAATAAAGGCATTTCTCTTGAACAAGCTCAAAAAATCTTTAAAATGACGAAAAAAATTGGAATTGACACTTTGGCCTATTTTATGATCGGCTCGCCGACAGAAACCCGTAAAGATATTATAGCTTCTATTAAATTTGCCATAAAATTAAACCCAGATTTTGTACAAATAACC
>CAYVXQ010000174.1:0-1682 GCA_964454625.1 uncultured Candidatus Saccharibacteria bacterium | reverse complement strand
CTTTTTTCGGCAAATAATTTTCTTTGGGTATGTCGCCGTCAATGTAAGCGGAAACGAGCTTGTCCAGTTTCTCTTGCGTTTCAGAAAGTTTATTTTTCAGATTTTGGACAAACTTTTGCGACGAGTGATTATTTTCTTTTTCCCATTCATCAACTTGTTTCAGCATTTTAGAAGTCCACTCGCGCATTCTGCAACGTAAAATGTAAGTGAAACAAAGGTTAATCTGCAATTTAAAAATGTAGGTGAAAATGGTAAGTTTGTAAGTTAGATAATTAAAAATTGGCTTAATTTAGAGAAACGGTAATATTTCTACTAAATTAAGCCAAAAAATTAACTTACAAACCATATGATGGATATGAAATCACGAAATCAATATTTGGAGGAGCTAATTAGAAAAAATGGGGGGTATCACCTAAAAAGCAAAAAGGATAAAACAAAATTGCTTGACGAATATTGCCAAGTCGTCGGGCAGAACAGGGATTATGTTATCCGCAAATTAAGAAAAGGATTGTGGGTGTATCAAGAAAGAAGAAAAAAACAAAAGAAACAAAGAAAAAGAAAAAGCTATTATGACAGTGATGTAAAGAGCGCTCTAATCAAATGCTGGAAAATATTTGACTGTCCCTGTGGCCAGTGGCTGGAAACATTGCTCAAACAAGAAACGGACAGGTTAATGAAAGATAATGAATTGTTCTGTTCTTTTGAAACAGCGGAAAAACTTAAAAAAATATCTTCGAGAACCATTGATGAAAAGTTGAGGGGCATCAAGGAAAAAGAAAATACAAAGAGAAAATATGATTACAGAAACAATCCGCTTCTTTACAACAAGATACCTGTCAAACTATCAACCGATTGGGATAGAAATGAATATGGAAATATCCAAATAGACATGGTAGAACATTGCGGAAGCTCCAATTATGGGGAATACATTTACACTCTATCCACAACAGACATACACTCCGGCTGGTGGGAAGGTGACGTGCAATTTGGAAAATCAATGAACGCCACAGTGATAAATATGGACGAAATAATCTCTCGTTATCCTGAAAAGATTAGGGAAATGCATCCGGATAATGGCTCGGAGTTCATCAACCAACAGCTATATCTCTATGCAAAGAAAAACAAAATAAGGTTTTCCAGATCAAGGCCATATCATAAAAACGACAATTGTTTTGTTGAACAAAAAAATAGCACGCACGTGAGGCGGATTATCGGACATTTGAGATATGACACAAAAAAAGAATTGGAATTAATAAATGATATGTATTGCAATGAGTTGCGATTTTACAAAAACTTTTTTCAGCCGATAATAAAGTTGGTGTCAAAAGAAAGAATCGGAGGATATATCAAAAGGAAATATGACAAGCCAAAGACCCCTTATCAACGGATCATGGAAAACTGTTGCATCGCAAGACAAAAAAAAGATGAGCTGCAAAAAATATATGAGTCCTTAAATCCAGCGGAGCTCAAAAGAGAAATTGATAGAAAAACAAAATTATTAAAAGAAATTTATGATGCTAAGCATGGTCGAGCCGAACATCAAAATACAGAAGAATTAAACATTATTTCACCGACCTTTTTAAATCGCTTAACCAAAACAGTTTCACCGACCTAATTAAATTGCTTGACACGGAGTTAGTCTTGTATTGTACAAAATTGAATTTACAAATAAGATAATATTT
>CAYVXQ010000173.1:0-1689 GCA_964454625.1 uncultured Candidatus Saccharibacteria bacterium | reverse complement strand
GAAAATTCCAACGAGCCCCTTTCGGGCTCGTTGTTGTTTTACAATTTAATAATTGATGAAAAAAAATTGAAAGGAGATAGGAGAGACAATGACTGAAAAAGCGCCAGAAAAGGTTTATGAGCAAATTTGCGAATATCCGGATTGTGAGAATCCCCGTCCATTACCTATGATGAACGAGAAAGGTTGTCATAATTTTATTCCCCATATTATAAACGGGGAGTTAAAAAATGTTTGTATGGACTGTAAGCTTAAATTTTTGTTCAATAAGCTAAAGCGCAATGGATTTTAGGCGGTTTTAATCTGCAAGCGGGTTATCAAAACACAAAAGATAACCCGCTTTAACTTTTATGTTGCCTTGTTTTTAGTCAAAATTTGTTTATAATTAAGGTAATATGGAACTGGTAGCGAGTAACGTGTGTTTGTCATTCTGAACACATTCGCGGAGTTTACACTGAACGGAGTGAATGTGTTCAGTGTAAACTCCGTGAAGAATCCGACGGCGCCAGCCGTCGTCCTGAGGCACCAGCCGACCGCGTGCCGCCTAAGCTTTAGCGGTGGCGCAAGGATCTCAAACAACGAGACCCTTGCTGCGCCACCGCTAAAGCTTAGGCGGCACGCGGTCGGTCGCTTGAGGCGACCTCAGAATGACAGCAGGGTAAGCCCGCGCTTTTACGGGCTCCACTGCTTTAACGGCGAATACTCACTACGACTTCAATGGCAAAAGTAGAAAATAGCGGGAAAAGTAGAAAATAGCGGGATATGGGTAAAATTTGCATATTATTTTCAAATTGTTAAAATATAAAAAAATTTATGGCTTTAATTTGTATTCCACAAACATTAACAAAAATGGGTGAGTTGGTGATAATTCCTCGCTCTGATTACGAGGAGTATTTGAATTTAAAAAAAATTATTTCCATAGTTAAGCCAAATGCCGCGGAGAAAAAAGCGATTAAAGATGGTCGCAAGGAAGTGGAGGCGGGTAATTATTTCACTATCAAAGAATTAAAAAATGAACTGGCAGGTTAAAATCGCCAAGAGGACATCTAAGCAGATGAGAAAATTTCCCCGCAAAGATTTTGAACGTATTTTAACTGTTTTTGAAGAGATGGGGAAAAATCCTTTTCAGGGCGATATTGTGAAAATAGAAGGCGAAACTAATACTTGGCGTTGCCGAGTTGGTAATTATAGAATTTTGTTTGAAATTTTTATAAATGAGCGCATCGCGTCTATTTATAATGTTGAACGAAAAACCACCACTACTTATCGTAATCGTAAAAAATAAGAATTTTGTTTATTTTATAATAAAAGCAATATGGCTAAGATTAAATTTTCCAATAAAAAGTTAAAAGAGATTGCCGAATGTTATAATTTGGCGGAGGTTTATCTTTTTGGTTCAAAAATAACTGGGTTTGCCAGAGAGGGGAGCGACCTTGATGTTGCGGTGAGGTTTGAAAACGGCTTGCCGGCTGTTACTCAAAGAGGAAAAACCTACGGAGATATTTTCGCTGATTTAAGTTCTGTCTTTAAAGGCGAAAAACTTGACCTTACTTTTATTGAGGAAGCGCCTTTGCATTTGCAATATAAAATTGTGGCAGAGGGCGAGCTGATTTTCGCCAAAGAAAAAATCCAGGCGTTTAACTTTTTAGAGAAAATCGCCAATCAATATCGCGACTATAAATTTTTCATTGA
>CAYVXQ010000172.1:0-1695 GCA_964454625.1 uncultured Candidatus Saccharibacteria bacterium | reverse complement strand
CCCAAATAGAAATATCTAAAAGATTGCCCAAGATGAAAGATTTAGATTTCCAAAAGGTTGATAATCTATTAGAAGAAGTTATGAAGATGCTAAATAGAATCATTTCCAACCTAAAACCTAACCCCCAATAAGCTAATAAGCTAATTCATGGAAGCAAGAAAACAAAAAGAAATCGAATATTATGATTTGGAAGCAGAACAATCCTCGGTAGAGGAAGTAAAGGAGGCGGGCAGCAAAACCGGTTTTGATCCTTTTTTGCTGCAGAGCTACAGGTTTTTATATGGGCTTTTGGGCAGTAGATGCCGCGGTAGAGTAATTTTAGATTATGGATGTGGCATAGGAGTTCATCTGGCAAGTTTGGCGAAAATCGGCAGAGAAGTTATCGGCATAGACCTTTCCCAAAAATCTTTAGAGATAGCTGAAAAAAGATTAAAAAACGAAAAGCTTGAGGGCAGAGCCAAAGTTTTACTGATGGATTGTGAAAAGTTGGAATTTCCCGATAATTCATTTGATGTTGTTTTTGACGGAGGAACTTTTTCTTCGCTTTATTTGGATAAGGTGCTTCCCGAGATTGGCAGAGTTCTGAAGCCGAATGGGATTTTGATAGGCATTGAAACATTGGGCCATAATCCGCTTACTAATTTAAAAAGAAAAATAAACAAATTAACGGGAAAAAGGACTGAATGGGCGGCGGGGCATATTTTAAAAATGGAAGACTTGAAGATGGCAAAAAAATATTTTAATAAAACCGAGGCCAGATTTTTTCACTTAATTTCTTGGGTGGCGTTTCCTTTTTTGAATTTGCCGGGGGGCAAGATTCTATTAAAATCACTTGAAAGGATTGACCATTTTATTTTATTTATTTTTCCGTTTTTCAAGAGATACTCGTTTAAAACAGTTTTTGTATTTTATGGTAAAAAGATTATTTGATATAATTTTTTCTTTGTCAGGGTTAATATTGACTTCTTCTTTATTTTTGGTTATCGCGGTTTTGATAAAACTGGAATCCCCGGGTCCGGTTTTTTATAGGGGAGTGAGAGTGGGTAGAGACGGAAAACTATTCAGAATTTTCAAATTCAGGACAATGGTTAAAAATGCCGAAAAAATGGGCGGTCCTTCTACTGCCGCAGACGATCCACGCTTACTAAAAATTGGAAAATTTCTTAAAAAATATCAGCTTGATGAGCTGCCCCAATTAATCAATGTTTTGAAAGGCGAAATGAGCTTGGTTGGGCCAAGGCCAGAAGTCCCTTTTTATGTTAATATGATGTCAGATGGGGAAAGAAAAATAATACTTTCTGTTCGGTCGGGAATGACAGATTATGCTTCGCTTTGGAATTTTCGCGAAGGAGAAATTTTAAAGGGCAGTGCAGATCCCGAGAAGGCTTATGTGGAGAAAATTAGGCCCGAGAAAATTCGACTTCAGATGAAGTATGTAAAAAACCGTTCATTTTTGTTAGATCTAAAGATAATTATTAAGACAATTTTAAAAATTTTCAATTAATAATTTCTTTATATGGCAATCAGTGAATATAAAAGAATAGCAATCGAAGCCAGGAAAAAAGTGCTTGAGATGATATATAAAGCCCAGACAAGTCACATCGGCAGCAATTTTAGCTGTCTTGACCTGTTGACCGTGCTTTTTGAAAAAGCGGATTTAGATAAAGATAAAATAATTTTGAGCAAAGGTTGGGC
>CAYVXQ010000171.1:0-1697 GCA_964454625.1 uncultured Candidatus Saccharibacteria bacterium | reverse complement strand
TTTGACAAAAAACCTGCCCGCTTTCTACGCAAAACCGCTTGCCTTTAACCTAATTTTATTTTTGCTTTTCACTTGTTTGTTGAGCGCGATTATCCTGCAAATTCCTTTGCACAGCAAAATTCTTAAATACACGCAAACAAATAATATCCCGCTTATCAGCCCGCTTTACAGGTGCGGCTGCGGGTGCGGGTGCGGGCAAAAAGCGGAAAGCCCGCCTAACTGCCAATAGGAATTGGAGAACAACCAAAAAATCCCATTATAATGGGATTTTTTGATTGCAGTCGGCTTAATTTTTAGCGCTGATTTTGGCGAATAAAAGAAACAAGAAAATAAATAATACAGCCATTAAAAACGGCGCGGCCGAAGAAACAAAATTGCGTTTTCCGGGCTTAAATCTTTTTAATAAAAGGGAGTTAGACACAACTGAAACCGAGCTGAAAGCCATAGCCAAGCCCGCTAGTTCGGGCCTTAAGATAAGCCCAAACCCAATGAGAGCTCGCGCGGCGATAGGAACACCGATAACATTATAAAATAAAGCAAAAAACATATTCTGCTTAATTTTAGACATTGTGGAGCGGCTTAAATCAATAGCTGTCAAAACACTCCTTAAATTATTCTTAACAATAACAATGCCGCCTGTTTCCATAGCCACATCGGCTCCCGAGCCCATTGCCACGCCTAAATCCGCTTGCGCCAATGCCGGAGCGTCGTTAATGCCATCGCCCACAAAAGCAACACGATATTTATCAGGGAAATTTTTAATTTTCTCTCTGTAGGTCTCCAGCTGTTTCCAATCCGTAATTTTCAACGAGGAAAAATCAATCCCTTTTTGCAAAAGTTCAACAACTATTGCTTTGTGCTGGGGCAAAACCTCAGCCAAAACATTTTGAATGCCTGCCTGCTTGGCTATGGCCTGAGCGGTTCTTTGATTGTCGCCAGTTATCATAAAAGTTGTTAAACCCCGCTTATGCAAGGCGAGCACTGTTTCTTGGGCGCTTTCTTTGATAATATCAGCCACCGCCACAATGCCCAATATTTCTTTTTCTTTAGCCAAAAACATAGCTGTTTTGCCCTGCTCTTCAAGCCGGCGGGCTTTTCTTTCAATGTTTTCCACATTCAAACCGACAATGTCAACTAAAAGTTTGCGGTTGCCAAAATAATATTTTTGCCCATTTATGACGCCCTCAACCCCATGCCCGGGAATCGCCCTAAAACCAGCCACCTCTTTTGTCATAATTGATTCTTCTTGGCTATACTTCACTATGGCTTCAGCCAAAGGATGCTCGGACATTTTTTCTAAACTCGCGGCGATTTCAAGAATTTCGTCTTCGCTGGTTAATCCAGCGCTCACAATATCCGTGACCTCCGGGTGGCCCTGAGTTAAGGTGCCGGTCTTGTCAAAGACAATTATTTTCACTTTGCAAGCCGCTTCCAGCGGTTCCCCACCTTTAATTAAAATACCATACTGAGCGCCCTTACCCGTGCCTACCATAATAGCGGTTGGGGTTGCCAAGCCCAAAGCGCAAGGGCAGGCAATTACCAAAACTGCGGTAAAAGCCATTAAAGCAAAAGCCAAATTAGCTCCCAGCAGAAAAAACCAGACAACAAAAGTTAAAACAGCAATGCCAAGCACAATCGGCACAAAACGAGACGATATTTTATCAGCAAACGCCTGAATAGGCGCTTTGGAACTTTGA
>CAYVXQ010000170.1:0-1706 GCA_964454625.1 uncultured Candidatus Saccharibacteria bacterium | reverse complement strand
GGGAGCCTTCCCGTTTGGAGTTTGATTAGGGTCAGACCTTTTTGGGAACAGTTAAGGTCTGACCCTGCAAAGAAGACTGGATTTCAAAGAGCGGAAACCTTACCCTTCATATTCTGTCATTCCCGCGTCCCTTTCTGTCATTCCCGCGAAAGCGGGAATCTATTTTCTTATTTTTTCTGGATTCTGAATCTAGTTCAGAATGACAAAAGACAAAAGGTTAGTTAGTGTAGTAAAGGCTAGACTAAAAACTAGAGGTAGTATAAAAGCAAGTTGACAAAAGTTAATAGTTTTTGTCTGCTATTCTTAACCATCCATTTTTTATTTTTTGAAACAACTTTCTATCATGAATACCTATTTTTTGTAATTTATATTTTGGAAAAATACTTTTCAGCCCTGTTCCAGTAAAGAATAAATCAACCATCCCCTCGGTTTGTCGATAATTTAGTTTTAGCTTTTTAGCTTTATTATAAATAAGCAAATGGATTATTTCATGAGCAATTGTTTCATTGGCATTTTTAATATCCTTGTTATTTTTAATTCTTAGATTAACCATATTTGGATATTCAAATTGTCCTTCAGGACCATACAGAGAAATATGGCAAATATATTTATTTTTTATTTTAAAATTAAAACTTTTTAAAAGATCAAAAACTTTTTTTTCAATTTTTTGCCAACTATTTTTTAATTTGTCGTTTTTTAGCCGATAATCATTTCTATTATAAATTCTGTTTAATTCTATATTTAAATCTTTGGCAAAAAGTCTTTTATTGCTTTTATTTTTCTGGTATGTTTTGGTGTAAAATTTTGGCAAAACGATTGGAAAATCGTTATCAATAAACCACTGGTATTCATCATAAATATTCAGTAGTTTTTCTCGTTCCTTGTTTTTGGAATATAAAAATTGTATTTTCATACCTATACTATAACTTAAAATTGACAAAATAAAAAACGGCCAAAGTATTTTTTGTATATTTACTTTAGCCGTTATGTAGTCATAAAAATACTGCTTCTCGAAGTTGTTCAATGATGAAAGTAACTTCGTTTTCAGGATTTACGGTCGTAGGAAAAGCATTCCCGACTGACTGCTCGATTTCTCGCAAGCTTTTTTCTCCCGTCATCTGTTTGATGATAAACGCTCCAACCTCGTTGAAGGTCAAAACACCTTTGCCTTGAAAGAAGCCGAGAAAGCCATCAAGATCTTGTCTGATTTTGAACCGGCAATTTATTTTAGGCACAAATTTGTCGTTCATGATCGACTCCTTTATTTTGTTGAATAAATTCGTCAGGAGCATACATTCCGCCACCATAACAAGAGGCTGAACATCCGCCACCACAGAAATTGTCGCATTCCTGACACTTCGTAGGCAACCATTTCAAAGATCGAAAATAAGCTAATCTTTCAGTCCATATTTCAATTAGAGGAATCTCTAAAATATTGCCATAACTTCCTTTAGCAATAGAACATGAACGGACATTGCCCAAATGATCAATATGGCCGAAACCAGTACCCTGCCAGCAACCAATCACGTAATCATAGTATTTAGCAGGAAGCAAGCACAATGGAAAAGCATCTCCAAAACTAGCCAGAATACCCAGCTCATTTCGAATTCTTTCCAGTTGGGGAAAAACAGATAAGTAATCACACAAGGAGAGTTTAACTTGTTCCCAGTCGGATTTAGCCCGACCATAAGGAGTCAAACGTCCTA
>CAYVXQ010000169.1:0-1722 GCA_964454625.1 uncultured Candidatus Saccharibacteria bacterium | reverse complement strand
AGAATCTTTCCTCCTGCCTTTTTCAGTCTCAAATTAAATTCCATATCCTGGGACCTGACAAAATCTTCATTGTAAAAACCTATTTTATTAAAAATTTCTTTCCTGTAGCAGCAACCAAAAACCGCGTCAACCCATTTGAAATCTTTAACGCCTGTCCTGAAATGCGAATTGCCGGCTCCAAACGGACTTGATAAAGACAAGGCAATGGCTTTTGCAATGTAATTGTTTTCTACGGGGATATTTTTTATTATCCCGCCCACATTATCCGCCCTATATTCAATCAAGTATTTCACGCATTTTGATATATAAGTTTTTTCATAAATGGCGTGTCCGCTCACCACTATGATAATTTCGCCTTTTGACGCTTTTATACCGATATTGAAACCGGAGGAAGTAATTCCTTTTGGGTTTTCCAAAATCCTAAAATAAGGATATTTTCTGGCATAATCTTGGGCAATCTTTTTGGTGTTATCTCTGCTCATTCCGTCAACGACCAAAATTTCCAGCCGGTCCTTTGGATAATCGTTTCCAATCAAAGAATCAAGGCAGCGGCTGATAAAGTTGGCTTCGTCCCTGGAAGGGATAATTACAGAGACAAAAGGATATTTGTTTCTAGTTTGAAATTCCATAAAATATTGGCTACTTTAAAAACCATTTTAACAAAGGCATTTCTTTGGCGATTGATTTAAACCTTGTTTCTTTTATATTTTTTTCTTCGTTGTAAATGAAAGATTTTTCTTTTCTGGCCTTTACAATGTAATCGTTGGCAAGGCGAGGAATCAAATCTCCAATATAGCTCCTCGGCGGCAAAAGACGCTTAAAGTAAGGAATATAAAAAATACTGCCCCGTTTTTTTTCTACAATAAAAAAGTTATTTTTTAAGGCGACTTTTAAAGTAGAAAAGGTAAAATCCTTAACGTGGGCTGACCTGTATCTGCTGGCAGAAGGAGGAGGATAATCAAAAAAAAATAAAATAGCGGCAGAAAACAAAGTGTTGATGTTGGGAACAGAAAGAATAAGTTTGCCGTTATCCTTTAAGACTCCGTTGCATTCAAACAAAAAGAAGTCGGTATTTGCAATATGCTCAATTATCTGGCCAGCCACCACGATATCAAATTGGCCTGTCTTGAACGGAAAAGGCTTTTCCACGTCGCCAAGAACGGTATTTAACCCCTTTTTTCGCGATTCCTGTACAAAACGTTCTGAAATATCAAGGCCTGAAACCTGATTATTTTTGACAAACGGCTCTGTCAAAGAGCCGTCTAAACAGCCCAAGTCCAGAATTTCCTTGCCATCCCCCTCTTCTCTTATATAATCTCTCATTTTAGCGTATCTTATATTTTCCGTTTTAATGTCAAATCCAGAATAACCTTCCCAGTTATCAGCGGTTTTTTTCTGAAAATCGCTAACCCTCATATTTATTTAAATTTATTAAAATGAATCTACTATGGGCTTACGCCCATAATATCTTCTCATTTCACTGCTTCGCAGTAACCAGCTCGCCAAAAATGGTTCGCTGGAACAATCTTCATCTCTGCCATTACGGGCAGAGTATTAAAATTTGAATAATGAACTACCCAAGCGCCATCAACAAAATTCTGAGAAAAAATTCTCTAAAACCGAGGTCGGGACTAAGATAATAATAACTTAAAATATCCGGAGTTAAAAGAACATTACCGCCGGCTTTTTTTAACTTTAAATTAAGATCCGTGTCTTGATTTT
>CAYVXQ010000168.1:0-1766 GCA_964454625.1 uncultured Candidatus Saccharibacteria bacterium | reverse complement strand
ATAATTACTTATCACCCGAATGGCATCTGCTGAAGAAAATATAAATTTCCACAATAGATACATAACGCCCAGACGACGCTTAATATGTTCTTTTGGATCGCCTTCTTGTAGGGTGAGCACAAACGGCATTTTTGGATTTAGCCACTTCAAAAAAAGCCCTGCAAATCCGGCCAAATTGGCCATCATAGACCAACACAAAATAAACTGGCGATCTTTAGATAATCGCAGCGCTTTGTATAAAGCCAAAAAAGGGTACGTGTATTTATCAAACTTGGATCCTCCCCAGCCAACGCGCCAAACGGTAATATTTTCTTCAAAATCTTCTTTTTTAGAATGGATATGCGAAAATCTTAAAGTGACAATATCAAAATGATATTTGGTAAGATGGCGCGCAATTTCAAAAAGAGCAACTTCTGCTCCTCCTATTAAGGGCTTAAATGCCAGAGAAAGCACCAGGATATGTTTTTTCCCTTGCTCTAAAGTCATTATTTAAACTATAATTCCTATGTGGCGCGATGTCAAAAAAATTTTATTAATTATGAAAGAAAAAAAGAAGATAATTTTTTTAAGCTCCCAGACCATTTGGACGGGCGTACAAGGATACATTACTGACCTTGCTACCAGTCTTCCTGCGGAAAAATATGATGTCTTGGTGATAGGTTCGGGCGATCCTCAAAATTCAAGATTTTGGTCAGCACTCAAACAGCGGGGCGTAAAAATCGCGCCCATTTCAAGTCTTAAATTTCATCCTGACCTTGAGTCCGATTTTGATGCCTACAGAAAAATAAAAAAAATCTTTCAAAATGAAAAACCTGACGTGGTACATCTAGGTGATTTTAAAACTAGTATTTTAGGAGCATTAGTGGCTCATAGATCGCATGTACCAAAAGTAATTTATACTCCGCATGGTTGGGTTTTTTCTGAAAGATTGAGCAGATTAAAAAAATGGTGGTATTTAAAACTTGAAAAATTTTTTGCCCGGTACAAAAATACTATCATTTGTTCTTCCTATAAAGAACGGGATGATTCGGTAAAATTAAAAATAAAAAAAATCGAACATTTGCCCGTTATTTATAACGGAATTAAATTTACCCCGCTGGAAAACGCCGGAAACGCTAGTGAAAAATACGAGCTTTTTAATATTTTAAAGAAAAAATATGATTTATCTATTGATTTTCAGATGAATACCCTGGTGGGATTAATGTCTAATTTTTACCCGCCCAAAGGTGTAGAATATTTTATTGAAATGGCCAAAATAATTAGCGCCAAATTCCCCTCTCTAAAATTTGTTATAATCGGCGATGGTCCCATGAGAAAACAAATAGAAAAACTTATTGATCAATATGATCTTAAAAATAAAATTTTTCTTACGGGCTTCATAGAACAAGGTGAAAGACTCTTGCATGCGTTTGATTTTTTTGTTCTGCCATCACTACAAGACGGCCTGCCATATGCGGTACTGGAAGCGATGGCAAATAAAAAGCCGATAATTGCTACAAAAGTTGGCGCCTTGCCAGAAATACTTTCCGATAAAAAATCGGCTATCTTAGTTGAGCCCGGAGATGCCACCGCTTTGGCCAGTGCCTTGGAAACCCTTTTAAAAGATCCCGCCCTTGTCCAAACGATTAGAAATGGCGCATTTGACAGATTTACTGACGAACTGACACTCAAAACTATGGTAGAAAAAACTGTTGCGGAATATGAGAAGTAGAATTTTATAGTAAATAATATTTTTACTTTTAAAAACTTATCCGATTAAAACAAAT
>CAYVXQ010000167.1:0-1770 GCA_964454625.1 uncultured Candidatus Saccharibacteria bacterium | reverse complement strand
GCGCCAGCTCCGACAATAGCATTTTCTCCAACAATAACAGGCATTAATGTGGCATTACTCCCTATCACCGCGCCTTTTTTAATCAACGTCTTTTTCCAGCCATTTTTTGAACCAGTTCGCCGAAAAGATGGAGGATAAATATCATTAATCATCACAACTCCATGTCCAATAAATACATCGTCTTCTATTTTAACCAATGAGCAGATAAATGAGTGGGATGAGATTATGACATTGTTTCCTATACAGACATTTTCCTGTATTTCGACGAATGAACCAATCGTGCAATTGTCCCCAATTTCACATTTGTATAAATTCACAAAATTCCAGATTTTTGTGTTTTTGCCGATTTTACAATCCCGGATGATTTTCAGCTCCTCAGACATATTATTTTTGAATTGTTTTTTAGAGATTTTTGGGCTGCCTCTAATATTTTCACTACTTCCAGACCGTTTCTGCCGTTACTTAAAGGTTTTTTATTTTTCTTAATACAGTCAATAAAATGGGAACATTCAACTTTGAGAGGTTCTCTAAATTTAAATTTTGGTATAGTTACTTTACCCTTTTTTATAAATAGTTTTTTATCCACCCCCTGATCATAAAGTTGAATTTTGGCATCTTCTGACACATCATCGTAAACAAGCATTTTTTTACTTCCCACAATTACTGCCCTTCGAACTTTATTCGGATCAAGCCAGCTGGAGTGAATGAGAACAATTTTTTTGTCTTTAAATTCGAGATTCAGAAAAACTACATCTTCAATTCCTTTTTGTAAATAATCTTTTCCTTTAGCTGAGACCTTTATTGGCATCTCTTCCAACCAATAAAGGGCTATAGGAATATCATGGGAAGCAAAATTCCACATAGCATTAACATCCTGTCTTATTCTGCCCAAATTTAATCTTTGAAAATAGATATAATAGATTTTACCCAATTGGCCTTTATCTATATATTCTTTTGCCTTTCTGACAGCATCGTTATAAAGAAAAGTGTGTCCAACCATTAAAATTTTTTTATTTTTTTGGGCCAGTTTTACTAACCTTCTGGCATCAGAAGTTTTGGTAACTAAAGGTTTTTCTATAAAAACATGTTTTCTTTTCTCAAGTGCTCTTTTTCCAAATTTGTAATGCAAGCTGACAGGCAAAGCTATTACCACGGCATCTATTTGAGGATTTTCAAGTACTTCATTAAAATTTTTAGCCAATCCGATATTCGGATATTGATTTTTAATAAAATCAAGTCTTTCCTGACTAGTGTCACAAACAGTAAGAACTCTTGCTTCTTTTATCTGGTGAAAATTTCTAATTAGGTTTGGCCCCCAATAACCTGCTCCTATAATAGCTACATTAATCATTTTTTCTGTCCCTTTAATAATTTTTTATTAATTCTATCGACTAATTTTAGTAATTTTAGATCAACATCAACCATATCCCCTAGTTGGATTAAAGACTTGGTGTCCTTTGGTAAACAAGTACCTCCGTAGCCACGATAACCCTCAAAGAATACATTAAAATGCCAGAGTCCAATTCTTGGATTAACCCCAGCCATTTCTTTAACTAGGTCATAATTTATACCTAATTTTTCGCATAAATCATAGATTTGGTTACCAAAGATTACTCTGGTTGCTAAAAAGGCATTGGAAAAATATTTAGCCATTTCTGCTTCAGGAGATGGGACGATAAACTCATGAGGTGCTTTTGGCAAAATTTTAAGAATTTCCTTAGCAACATCTTTACTCTTTTTAGTATAGCCGACAATTTGTTCGTAAGGTTT
>CAYVXQ010000166.1:0-1770 GCA_964454625.1 uncultured Candidatus Saccharibacteria bacterium | reverse complement strand
GACTATGATGTTTTTTTGGTAGCTAATGATAAATACAATCTTTATTCAACCATAGCCCAAGGCGCTGGTTTGCAAATAATAAATCAGTTTAAGCGGCCGGTATTAAACAGAACCGAAAGGGATAAAGCTGCTTTTAGCGAAATAATTTTTCATCTTAAAAATATAAAATAATATGGCTTTATCAAATTTACAAAAAGAAAAAATTTCGGCACTGCTCGAAAAGAAAATTGAGGATAAGCTTCGTCGCTATGCGCGAGAAACTTCCTCAATGCCATTTTTGGCGCGTCTTATTCAGGACAGCGAAAAGGTGGCGGCGTATTCTTTTATACACTCAATTGCCACAACATTGGGAATGTCTATTTATGAAGATGTTTCAAAAATCATTGCGGAAGAAAGTGCTAATGAATGTTTTACGAAATATGATGTTGGCGGGGTTATCTCGCGCGAACAAAAGTCAGTTATTGACGATATCGTTAGAAAACTCCGCAATGGCGAAGAAGAAGTTAACAGCGCGCGAGAAGTAAGATTAGTGCTTGATGCTTCAGCAAGAGATGGAAAGGCGCAAAAAGAAGGGAGAATCGCAGATTTCTATATGCGTCGCGCTGGCAAGGAGCATTATTTTGAGATTAAGACCGTAAAACCGAATATGGATGTTTTTACAAAATCAAAAACAAAACTTTTAGAGTGGGTGGCGCGCCGCAGAAGCCCGATTAAGGTTTTTCTCGCTTTTCCGTATAATCCCTACCATCCGCAACCATACGAGCGATTTACAGAACAGGCGTTTTAGATAGAGGAAAAGAGTTTTTGATTGGTGAAGAATACTGGGATTTTCTCGGCGGCGGAAATACTTTTGAGGAATTATTGGCTCTTTTTGATGATGTTGGCAAGAAATTCAAAGAAAAAATTAAAAATAAAATTCAGGAAGTAGCGCGTAGTAAAATGTCAGGTTAGTCTTACACAATAGGAAATTTTAACTTGTGTAAATTCAATTTATGAAAAATTTGCAAATATCAGAAAAAAAATTTAAACAAATGCAACAACTGTATAAAGAATATTCAGAACTTTACGGAGATGAAAATACTTCTTGGGATATTGACGATTTAGATAATCTGCGTCAAATAGGTCAAGAATTTATGGTAATTTTTGCTAATTATTTTGAAGATAAATGAGGAGTATTTAATGAAAATATGTCCAACACATCAAGCACGCGGCAAGAAATTTACCGGGCGGTGAAAAATAATTTGGAGAAAAACATTTTTTATCATTCTTTGGCTTTGGAGGCGTGTTTGGCTGGCATTTATGATTATTTGCAAATTCGCGGCGAATTAGGAGCAGGCGAGCCGCCAAAAGAAGATTGGCTTTTGGCTGGTTTATCACACGACATTGATTATAGTGGTGAGTTTAAGGCCGAGCACCCGCGAAAAACCGTGGAAGCCCTCACTAAATATGGTTTGCAGGTTTCTGACAGCGTTTTGAGCATGATTAAAGCTCACGCGCCCGAGCTTACCGGCCAACAGCCACAAAACAAAGCGCAATGGGCTATACTATGCGCTGATAGCTTAACCGGGCTGATTATCGCTTGCGCCTTGATTTTGCCTACTAAAAAATTAGCTGATGTTAAATTGGCCTCGGTTCTCAAGCGATTTCTCAAAGACCCTAAGTTTGCCGCTGGCGCCAGAAGGCAAGAGGTAGCTCGTTGCGCCAATGCCGAGGGCTTGAACATTCCCGTGGAAAAGTTTTGCGACATTTGCTTAATTTCAATGCAAAACA
>CAYVXQ010000165.1:0-1779 GCA_964454625.1 uncultured Candidatus Saccharibacteria bacterium | reverse complement strand
GCGGAGGCGTCTAAAAACAGAGAGAAAAGAGAAAATATTTAGGAACTAACTGCGTTATTCTTCGTTTTGATTATCTTCGTCGTCCTCTAATTCGCCAGCAACCTCTTGCCACCATTCGACTAATGTTCTGCCTTGATATTTCCATTTATCAATACCCCAATAAGCACCTGATTTATTTCGGCGATTTTTTCTCGTTTCAATTTCACGAGTTAAAGGTGACAAACGCCAAACTTTATCTTCAAATTTTACTTCTTTGTTGCCGAGCACTTCGGCAGTTATTGAATCATCGTCAAAATAAACTATTTCTTTGCCTATTAAACCGATTCTTTCAAAAGAAAATCGTCTGCCGCCTCGTCGCTTTTCGAAAGCATAATTATTGTTTGTCTTGAATTTATCAGATATTGGCAAAATATTATTGGTAATCATTTCAACTAAATATTTTGCACGATTTTTAATCTGCTCCTCACCCCAATTATCTTGGTCAATAATTTTGGTTTTGGCAATTTGCATACCTGCATGGTTTTCATAAACTGCTTTTTTATCACTAAAAGAGCTGTTCCCGAGTTCTTGATTATGCCTGATTAAAGTTAAATTGCCGATATTGTTGATATAGTCGTTGTGAATTTGTTGATAATTTTCGCCAATTTCACTTTTCCACTCATCGTTTAGAGTTTGTGGCATTATGTGTTCAACTTGCAATCGTTGATCGTAAATATTTGGACGACTTCTTGTTAAATATTCTTCAATCAAACTTAGTAAAAACTTGCCGCTTCTTAAATTGTAAAAGTTTGATTCAGTGCTTAATAAGTAAGTGCTTATATCGTTATCGTTTGGTAACCTTAAAGCATATTGTTGATTTGATAAAAGTTCGAACATTTTTTCTTTTTTATTTTCAGCAGAAATCAAATCATCAAAATACCGGACCAATAATGGAGCATTTTTGTTTTCCCCTTGAGTAATTCTTAAAATACGGCGACGAAAAATATAAATAAAAATTGCATCTAAAATAGCTAAACAACCGGTATCATCAATTTTTTCTTTTGTTCTCAAACGCAATAGGCCTAAAATAAATGAGTGAAAACCAGATGACTCAATAATTTTTAAGTCAGCGATTTTTTTGTCAATTTGGTTGTTGTGGCTTGAGTAATAACCCGCAACAACCGCGTAATCAGCAGAATATTCGGCTAACTTTTTAATAAGTTCATCATGGTCATCATCTCCAAATAAATTCTTAAACTCACGATAGAGCTCTTTATAATTTGTTTCGGTTGCTTTTTTGAAGCTTGCAACATCGATCAACTGCATATAATCTCTAATAAATGCTGATACTGAAAAAGCGTTAGTATCCCCAGGTAGATTTTGTTCAATTTTTAGCCAAAAATTATGATACAAATTATTTTGTTGCGCAGAAGATTTGCCGAGCAATAAATAATTTCTTACCAAATCAGCCAGCGACAACGGCTTCCCGAGAGAGTTCATTGACTCAAAAATTTCTTGCGGTTTTTCCCAAGGATTTCGTTCTGGCTCTAATTGAATTGTTACGATATTAAAATTAGCCAACCCCTTTTCAACCAAATTTTTTAATTTGTTTTGTTCCAATCTTTCTAATTTTGATTTGAAAAACTTGTAGTTTTTGAAAACATTTGATTTTTTATCGGCATCATCCAAATGCTCACCTAAAATAATGTTTTTGTATACTTTCCAGTCGCTTTCAACTTGTTTGAGTTTAATTTTATATTCAACATCGCCTGATACATTGTTATTTTTAAGATATTTGGA
>CAYVXQ010000164.1:0-1791 GCA_964454625.1 uncultured Candidatus Saccharibacteria bacterium | reverse complement strand
CATATTTACAGCGTTTTTTGTTTTATTTTTTTACCAATCCCATTTTGCCAATGGAGAAAACAACGCTGATTTTGCCCAACCGATTAAAATTTTAGTTAGCCCCGAGACGAATAAAATATTTGTATTGAATATGGGAAGCAATGAAATTACGGTTTTTGACGGAAAAGAACGCAGGGTTCTTGTTAATATTTCGACCGGGGGGAAAGGATCAATAATGATGAAAATGATAAATAAGGATTTGTATGTTTTAAATCAGTTTACTAGAGATATAACGAGATTTCCCAATTTAGCGTCAAAAGAGCGATTTGATACAGCTTCGGTCCAGCAAATTTTAGAAGAAAGAGAGCTTATTAAAACCAATCCGAGAGATTTCGTTGTCGATTTTGACGTGGATTTTGGCCTCCAGAAGCTTTATACAATCAATGGCGATAATAATAGTCTTTCAATTATTGATGAAAAAAATGGGCAGACATCCGAATTGGAAGTTGGCGAATCCCAAAATAACGTATTTGTTAATCAGGCCAATCATAAGGTTTATGTTGTTAATGGGGATGGCAGCGTTTTTGTGATAGATGGAGAAAAAAACAAAATACTCAAGGTCGTTCCCCTTCTCAATAATAGATTTCTCTGGATTAGTTCAGTGATAATGGATGATGCCAAGGAGAGAATTTTTCTTTCCTGTGTAGAAGAAGGAAGCCAGAATATTTATATCATGGATGCCATAAAAGATGAATTAATATCCAAAATTGATACTACGGGGAGATATTCTGTCAACCTGGCCCTGAATAATCGCACTAAAAAACTTTATTCTGCCAATTTGTTCGAGGGTTCAGTAAGTGTTTTTGATATTCAAAATCAAAAATTGCTAAAAACGGTTTCTCTTCCCGTGGGCGCATTGCCTGATTGGATGGCGGTTGACGAATCCTCCAATTTGATTTTTGTTCCCAATACGGGCTTAAATAAGGTGTCGGTTATTGATGGCGACAAGGATGAACTTATTGCCAGTTTGGATGCCGGTGCCGTTCCTGCTTGGGGCGCTGTTGATTCCGCAACTAAGGAATTTTATGTTCCCAACAGCTTAAGTAATAGCATCACAATTATTTCAAAAAACACTGATGGGAAATTTCAAGAACAAACTATTCCAGACCAGAGAAATATTGTTTCAACCGGCGACCCGTTTTCCTTCCCATTTAAATTGGCCATTAACGAAGAAAGAAATGAATTATATGTTCTCAATAATTTCGGGGGGAACTTTCTTATTATTGATGGAAAAACTTATAAAGTTAAAAACAAGATTTCGGTGGGCCAGAATCCCCGGGAAATTCTTTTTATCCCCGAATTGAATAAGGTTTTTGTTTCCATCGGAAACGAGGATAAGGTTGTGGCCTATAATGTTTTAGATGGTTCTCAAAAATCAATTTTAGTTGGAGACAAGCCCACCTATTTATTATTTAATCCCCTGACCAAGAAACTTTATACGGTTAACTTCAATGGTCATGATCTCTCGGTGATTGACGCCGAAAAAGAAAGCCATATTTCAGATATTCCCCTTGGAGCTAAATGTGAGGAAATTGTTTTGAATAAAAAAGAAAATAAAATATATGTGGCCGGCGAAGTTAATGGTGAAATTATTGTAATTGACGGCAATACCGATGAGGTTTTAGAAAAGATAAAAGTTGGCGGCGCTCCCCGTAGTCTATTATATGACGAGGACTCTAATAAGCTTTATGTAACAAATGCAATGGCCGATGAAGTGGAAGTGATTGATGGCTCCTCCAATAAGATTATTAA
>CAYVXQ010000163.1:0-1794 GCA_964454625.1 uncultured Candidatus Saccharibacteria bacterium | reverse complement strand
TGTGCGTGCTTATCGGCCCCTGAATGTATGCAGACTACGCAGTCCCTCCTATCATACATTAGCAAAATAGGTATAATTAGCTTATTTTCAAAAAGCAATACAAGAAAAAATCCATAATTTCCTTATTTTAAGCCAAAAAATAGATACTTGACAGTACTTGTATAGTATAGTATACTACAAACATAAGATTGTAGTATAATTCAATATATATGAATCAAGATTTGATACAATATCTGCAGAAACAAATTTTAACCACAGACGATCGGTTAAAGCATTTTACGCACAACTTGAACGGAGAAAAACATCCCCAGCGTTTTTTGTATGTGAAATTGCAAAAATACATCAATGATTTTTTGGATAAAAAATCGCAAAACAGAATGGTGATTATCCCAGGATTCAGAGGTGTCGGAAAAACAACCTTAATGGCTCAAGTCTGTTCGGAATTCAAAAAGAAAGATATTCAGATTTTATTTTTATCCGTAGAGGATTTGAGAAATTATTTCGAGGTGAGCATCAATGAAATAATATCAGCTTATGAAAAAATTATCGGCGAAAATTTGGAAAGCGTTAAAAAGTCAATCTTGATATTTTTTGATGAGGTCCAAACGGATCCCAAATGGGCGATTACGTTGAAATCCATATACGAAAGGACCAACAGTGTTTTTTTATGCGCCACGGGATCTTCGGCTATTGTTTTGCAGTCAACGCCTAATATTGCTCGCCGCGCCATATTCGAGCCAATGACCCCTTTGTGCTTTGGCGAATATCAAATGATAAAAAATAAAATTTATCCGACGCCGGGATTGAAAAATAAAATCAGGCAAGCGATCTATTTTTCAGAAACAGCCGAAGATGTTTATAATAAACTATCCGGATTGGAAGGCCAGATTAACGGCTATTGGTCTCAAATTGACAGAAATGATGTTAAAAAATATTTATCATACGGAACTTTTCCTTTTGCCCTGACGATGCCGGATGAAATTTCAATCTATAATAATATATCTTTGCTGCTTGAAAAAGTTATCAAACAAGACATGCCTATTTTGGGCAGTTTTGATCAAGAAACACTCGGAATGGTAAAAAGAATTCTACTCGCAATGGCTGAAAACGATGTGACAAGCCTGAGCACTTTATCTGATAAATTTAAAATAAATCGTTTGACGATCGCCAATATCTTTGATGTTTTGGAAAGGGCGGAGCTTTTGGTAAAAATTCCGCCGCACGGCTCAAATATGACAATTGCCAACAAACCTAATAAATATTTGTTTATGAGTCCGGCAATCAGAATGTCGTTTTTCTATTTTACCGGCAATGAAAATACTTATTTAACTAGACAGGGCAAATTATTAGAAGATTCCATCGGCGCTCATCTTTATAGGGAGTTTATTCTGAGGGGCGACGGAGTTATTCGTTATGATAGTGCTCAAGGAGGAGCTGACTTTATTCTGCAAATAGGAAACACCAAAAAAATTGTTGTGGAAGTTGGTCTTGGCAGTAAGGATAAAAAACAAGTCATAAGCACTATGCGTAAAATCAAATCCGACTATGGCCTGATTTTTTCCAATACCGAACTAAAATTTGACGGAGAGGTTAATATAGTTTCGATTCCGCTTGATTATTATTTTTTGATGTAATTTTATAAATTTATTAGAAAAAATAATTCAAAGTGAGTTATCCACAATAATAAACAGCGAATTGTCAGAAGATGAGATGGAAATCCCCGCTTATTTGAGAAAGAGAAAGATATAATAAAATAAAAATATGATTAGAAAAGAAAATAATTTTGCCTACATA
>CAYVXQ010000162.1:0-1823 GCA_964454625.1 uncultured Candidatus Saccharibacteria bacterium | reverse complement strand
ATCTTTGTTCGGCAATTTGAATATATTCTCGGTTAATATCAATGCCAATGTAATTAAGCCCTAATTTTTTGGCGGCCACGGCCGTAGTGCCGCTACCAAGAAAAGGATCTAAAACAATAACGTCTTTATGAAAAGCGGAGAGTTTAATTAGATGTTCGCATAATTCCAACGGCTTAACGGTTAAATGAATATTTTTACTTCCTTTTTCATCTTTATTAGGCTTCTTGATAAGAAAAAATCTATCAATTATACCGTTTATTTTATCAATAGAGAGAACATTTGACGGAAACATATTGTCACCAATTTTAACACTCGTATTAAAAAGACCAACTTTATTTTTAATAAAATTACTTAAAAAAGTTCCATCGGTTGGTTTTTGAGCCACGGCGATTGGCTCAAAACAGGACTTTAATTGAGGAGTTTTCCAACCATGAAACTCTTTTTTTAATCTTTCTTTTTCTTTTTTATCCAAATTCGTTTTATCAATAAAGTGGTTTAATCCCATCGCTTTTGCTTGGTTTTGAGTATAAAGCCATGAAAAACAATCTCTTATCTCAAAGCCAGCATCGTCAATCGCGCTTGCCATACGATGGTATAAACGAGGACTTGAAAAGGAAAAGAAAAACCCACCCGGCTTTAATATGCGAAAAAGCTCATTTGAAACCCTTGAATACCAATTATAAAAATTTAATCCCTGAGCTCTATCAAATTTCATACCTGCTGGCAATGACTTAATGACTCTCTGGTTTTTTTTATTGCTAACTTTTTCTTTTTGCCAATTATTATCTAACTTGTCTAAAAAATATGGGGGATCAGTTAAAATTAAATCCACCGAGCTTTCTTGCATCTCGGGCAAAACATTTAAAACATCACCTGTTATGATTTTGTTTAAAAAATTATTTTTTAGCATAGAGATCTTTACCCTTAAATTCTTTGAAAAGTATGGCGTATATTTTCCATTTTACTTCCTTATCAAAGTTTTTTACAAACATTGGATCTGCTAATTTTATCACTCTTCCCTTTTCATCATAAACCCATCGGTTTCTGTCAGCTCTATTACACTTTTGGCACTGCGGGATAATATTCCCCGCTTTTAGCGGTTTGTTCGGATCTTTATGGGACTTTTGCAGTATTGTTTTTGTCCCAGACCAATGAAAGTGTGGCTCTCCTTCACGGGAGCCGCAAGTAGCGCATCTATAACCATATCGCGCTTTTATTTTGCCCCAATCACCAGTATCGCTTATCCTATGCCCCTTTTTAAAATCAGGATAAGGTTGCTCTAATGTATAAAGTTGATAGAAGCCCTTCTTAACTTTTGCCACAATGTTATCTCTGCCCCCCGCCACAATCCACCATCCATCTTGAGCGCCCAAATGCCTTGCTTGTTGGACATCATTAACGTTTGAATCAAAATCTCGCACAAACAATGTTAGTTCCGTTTTTGAAACTATATTTGTTCTTGGATAACCAAGAGATAAATAAACTAAAACTAAACCATTTTTTGTAAATTCTTTCTTCTTATCATAAAGCTTCGGCATTATTACGCCATACTTTTTTAGATATTTTTCATGATACTTTTTAATCAAAGAATACTGCTTCTCTATTTCACTTTTTGATAATTTTTTATAATTTGCCATATTTTTATTACACCTTAACTTTTCGTAAAATATCGGCGGCTTGTTCGGGGGCGGTAGAAACGATTTCCATGCCCGATCCCAGTTCAAAGCCCGCCCAAACAGAGATTCTCGGCATAATAACCAAGTGCCAGTGAAAATAAGGATGGGAGTTTTCATCGCAGGGAGCGGTTTTAATATAAAAATTGT
>CAYVXQ010000161.1:0-1854 GCA_964454625.1 uncultured Candidatus Saccharibacteria bacterium | reverse complement strand
CTTTTCATCCGAGTAATTAATGCGGATAACCCAATGTTTGGGCGCTTTTTTTATCATGATTTTACTCACGAAACCCCTTTTACTCCAGATAGCCTTCGGCAGTGTTTAGAAGTTGTAGGTTTTGAAGTTATCAAGATAAGTTATGAAAAAATTCCAAAAATGCGAAGAAGTAAAATGAAGTTAATCTCAGGTTTTAAACAGTTTATGCAGCGGACAGGAGTCTATTTTCTGGGGAAATTTCTTGGATTCCCACCAGAGGCTTTTACAGAGAATTTAATAGCAGTAGCAAAAAAGAGGGACAAATGAGAGACTTTCTGACAAAATTTCTGAGGGTTTATCCTCATATTCCGATGCACGCACTTTGGCGTGCTATAGAAGCTCAGCTGTTATCCGATTTAACTTTTGAGTCCCCGTTGTTAGATTTAGGATGTGGCGATGGCAGATTTACAAAGATTCTTTTTGGCGGTAGCTTTAATAAGATCGATTTATGGGGATTTGATATTTCCGAGAAAGCAGTTTCGATTGCTAAATCCCAAGGCATATATAAAAGTGTAGTCGTTGCAGATGCACGCTATTTACCTTACCCAGATCATTTATTTGCTAATGTTCTTAGCAATAGTGTTCTTGAGCACATTGTTGAAGAGGATAGGGTATTAAAGGAAGTTTCAAGAGTGTTGAAGGAGGGAGGGAGGTTTATTTTTACCGTTCCAAGCGAAAGATTTGTGAAGAACTTAAGTATCAATGATGAACGATATGTGGAGTACTTCAACAAACGGTTAGAACATTACCACTATCATTCGCCTCGGGAGTGGGAAAGGCTTTTAAGGAACCATGGTCTAATTCTTGAGCAATACAGATATTTTATTCCCAAGTTAGCTCAGTTAGCTTGGGAAAAGTTATTCCGCTTTTTCACTAAAAAACTGCAAGGTTACGAACTAAGTGATTTTTTAGGTTTAAAGAGAATTGGAATGTGGTTCGTTATGCGCTTATTTTCTCCAACCGTATTTAAGATACTCTTAAGAAAGTGGTATGTGCTCGGGACTACCGATAACGGAGAAGGCGGAGCTTTGTTGATCGTTGCTCGAAAGGTGAAGGATGACAAGATTTAAGTCAAAATGAAGGGTGAGACGGCTAAAGTTCTTGTTATCGACATAGAGGGAGCAGCATAGTTGTTTAAGTTTTGGGCTAAAAGTAAAAACTTGAAGAGAAAGTAATAAATGAATAAACATCTTAAGAAAATACTTCGATTTATCATAAAAAAATTTTTAAAGAAAAGATAAATCCAAAATCAATGAATTGTTGCTTAAAAAATATGACGAGAGGCAGCATACGGGAATACGTAAAGGCAATGTGATAGCGATACTTACGGGTTACCAAAAAGAGAAGAGGAAATTTTTGGACGAATTTTTCAAAGGTTACGGGGCATCACCATAAATCGGCTATTTGTCGGCTGTACCGGGACAACAAGCAAACAGCGTGGGCGTCCCCCGATATTATGGAATTCCAGCCGGTGATGAAACTGGTGACCAAGACTGGGGCGGCTAGTAGAAAATATAGAGTTAAAGGTAAGCCTTATGGCAGTGGCACAAGCCTCAAGCAACTTGTCGGGCAAGCAGGACGTTGGTTTCTGGCAAAGTTTCTTGGGATTTCACCAAATGCATTTACAGAAGATTTGGTAGCAGTAGCAAGGAAAAAATATGCATAAATATACTAAATTGATGGGCGATAAGATTAATTAAATTTTTAAAGTACTCTCTGAAGAATTTTATTTAAGGAATTTTTCAGAAATCATAATGAACCCAAAAGTTTCAATAATAATTCCAACTTATAATCGAGCGAATTTGCTTTCACGTG
>CAYVXQ010000160.1:0-1857 GCA_964454625.1 uncultured Candidatus Saccharibacteria bacterium | reverse complement strand
ATAAAAAATAATTAAAATTATCTTCTTTTATTATATCATAAACCCCCTTTAAAACCAAAAACCCCCAAAAGGGGGTAATCTTCTATTCTATCCGGTTTGCGAAAAATTCTCAAAACCCCTTTTTCTGAAAATCGATATTGCTTTAATTTCATTTTTGAATGCTGAGTCCAGATAATTTTTCTTTTCTCATACTTAACTAATCTCATAAACAATAATCATTCTTGTTTTTTTACTTTACTATTTTTGAAAACAAAAAGAAAAGACTGGCACCCGTTTGGATACCAGTCTTGTTTTTTGTAAATTATTACTGGAATTTCAGACTACTTAAACTGGCGCTTAATTTCTTTAAGCCGTCCAAAACATTAATCGAATCAGTAACCGTGGCGCCGCCCGCAGAAGGAGAAATTTTTTCAAATTTTCTTTGGACGGTTTTTAGACTTTCAATCCCGCCCGAAAGGCCCGCGGTGATTCCTTCCAGTTTTTGAGAATAAGCCAATATACTTCTTTGTATTTGTTTTATCTTCCAGAAATTAGGTTTCTAATTCTTTCTGTTATCCCCCCTTTTTGCGTTAAAGCATAAACAACAAAATTTACAGCCATTTTTTGCTGTGGCGCATTGTTTGAAATGTCATTCCATTTTTGTCCATAACCTTTTCCAGAATAAACAACTGCTAATCTGTCATCTAAAAAAATTCCTTCAAGATACGGACGAGGTTTTGGAAATGTAAAATCATTCCAACCAGGCCCAGCCGAACCACTCCATGATTTTATTCTAGCCATATTAATTTCTATTCCTTGGGGCGGGCCATCATTAAAATCAAAAAAACAATGGTATAATGGATGCGAATTTGAAATTGACAAAAACCTTGCATCTTTTTTTAAAACATCTCTTGTCATTTGTTTTAAAGAAACTTCTGCTTGGTTGTAATCTAATTCTGGTTTTAGAGATTCAAGCAAAGCAAAACCACCATTTTTCAAGTAATTTTCAAGATTTTCTCTTTCTGTTTTTGTTAATTCAAATGCTTTGTTTGTTGCAATATACAAAAAAGGATATTGTATTAACTTATTTGAGCTTAGATATAAATGAGAATCAAGATTAGCATTAATGTAAGTATATTTTTTTATTGCTTCAACTAATCCAATGGGGGCTCTTACTGGATAGTTTATTAAATAATAATCCTCTATGTCCCACCACATAGACTTAAAATAATGTGGTTTCAGCTGTTCGCCCCAGACAGTTGGTATATAGACAAAACCTCTTACTTTTCGCTTATTTGATAGATCTTGAATTGCCAAGCCTTTTGAATCCAGCAGATTTTTTCTTTGAAGTTTTTCCATTTGTTTTTCCATTTCTGTTCGTGTTTCAAGATTTCTGTAAATGCCTGTGCTGGAGTCTTTTTCTTGTCCATTGGCAGAAGAAGGAAATGCTAATAATCCTGTTCCCATTAATCCAGTACTTAATAAGAATTTTCTTCTGTTAATATTTTTATTCTCCATTTCGACTCACCTCAATTCCGCTTTATTTTCGTGATCTTGCACCTATTTGTCAAAGAACCAATAATTTAAATTTATACTTTATTCTCTATAATGTCAAGGCATTGCGCTGGTTCATATGAAAGTATCCACTTAGACCTTGATGATTCGTATGAAAGACAGGTATGCTGGACGCCGTATGACAATCTACGGCGCAATCAACCGGTTAAAAGTTCCTGGTACCGTTTAATGCGGCTTTATAGATAAAGTTTTTCTTCTCCTGCGGAGTTTCGGTTTTGATATCTATAGCTTTTAATAGCTCTGTGAATTTTTTATCTTACATTCCCTCGTATTCCCTCATTGTCAGCTGCGCCTCAATCTGCT
>CAYVXQ010000159.1:0-1894 GCA_964454625.1 uncultured Candidatus Saccharibacteria bacterium | reverse complement strand
TTTATTATTCTTACTCTTTTTAGGCGGAGGTATTTATTTTTATCAATCAAATAAAGGTTGTCCGGCTATTCCCAAAAATCGGGGCATTAGAAAGGCCAGAGGAAAATATATTGCTTTTTTAGATCAGGATGATTTATTTTTACCAAAAAAAATAGAGAGCCAGCTTAAATTAATCGAGAAAACAGATCAGAAAATTGATGCGGTTATCTGTAATTGTTTTGTGTATGACGAGACAAATAAAAGAAATATTGGAAAAAATTGGGCCAAGGATTTCAAAATAGTGTCCAAAAAACTTGCCCAAAGATTAATCAAAGGAAATTTTATAATGACCAGTTCTGAGGCTTTGATTAGAAAAAGCTTTTTTAAAAAGAATGGTTTTTTGGATGAGAAATTGAAAATTGCTGATGATTATGATTTATGGATGCGATTAGCTAAAAATTCTCAAATTAAATTTATAACAAAGCCGTTAGTCAAATGGCGGTATCGCCCCGGCAGTCTATCTTCTGATAATCCAAAATTAGTTAATGATTTAATTTATTTATATAAAAAAATCTTAGCTCGGGATGATTTAACTCCAAAAGAAAAAGAGAATGCCCAAGAGAATTTTCAAACCTATTTAATTAGAAAAGCAAATTGCCATTTAATTGCCGGAGAATTTAAAATTGCTGAAAAATTATATAAATCAGTAGATAAAAAATATTGTAGCTACAAAGTCAATTTAATTCTAAAAATTTTAGCCATTTCGCCTTTTTTTGCCAAGTTAATTGTTGGGCTTAAAAAGAAATGGACTCATTTAGGGTTAAAGCCAAGAGTAGAAATAAAAGCTTAAGGAATATTAATCTTATGATAAAAACTTCAGTAATTATCCCCACTTATAATCGCCAAAGAATTTTAATTAGAAATCTAAAAGCGCTTTTGAAACAAAAAAAAGATATTTTGGAAATTATTATAGTTGATCAGACAAAATCTTGTTCTGTTTTTTTGAGAAAATTTATTGCTGAAAACCCGAAGATTAAATATTTTCATTTTAAAAAAAAGAGCACCTCAGCTGCTAAAAATTATGGCTGGAGAAGGGCTAAAGGAAAAATAGTCCTGTTTTTGGATGATGATACGATTGTTCAACCAGGATTAATTAAGGCTCATTGGCAGAATTTTCGAAATTCTCAGATTGGCGCAGTAACCAGTAGAGAAATTTTAGAAAAAGATCCTAATTACCATACTTTGGGCAAGGCCCAAATAATTACTAAAACAGGCGCAGTTCTGCCCAATAGCTTTTCTATTGTCAAGGGTGAAGTTGATTCTGTCCAGGGCGGCTATGCTTCTTTAAGAAAATCAGTTTTAGAGGAAATTGGCGGATTTGATGAAAATTATATCGGTTCAGCAATGCGCGAGGAGAGTGATCTTTCTTTAAGATTAAGATTGGCAGACTATAAAATTATTTTTGAGCCTAAAGCTAAGGCAATTCATTTAGGTTGGAAAACTGGAGGTACACGGGCAGGGGAAAAACTTGATTGGTATTTTTCTTTTTTTAGAAATGAGATTTATTTTTTTCTCAAATTTTTTCCCAAAAAATATCTGCCTTGTTTTTTTGCCAGAAAATTAAGAGCGATTTTAGCTTGTATGTTTTGGTATGGCAAAGGCAGACTATCAGCTTTAAAATTGCCATTTCAGGCTTTTAAAAATGGCGCCCGAGCTCTAAGGAAAGAAAAAGGAAAATATGCGCCTTTAAAAATTGCGATTGATGTGCGAGAAGCTTTTGAGCCTCAAAAAGCCGGTAAAGGAGAATATACTTTTCAATTAATTAAAAATTTGGTCAAAATAGACCACAAAACTATTTATTTTTTATATACAAAAAATGAAATCAAAGAAGAGCTTCCAGCTAATTTTAGAATCA
>CAYVXQ010000158.1:0-1905 GCA_964454625.1 uncultured Candidatus Saccharibacteria bacterium | reverse complement strand
GGACTGCCCTTTTTTCGGCGGAATTAGAGGCCGTGCCAATTTCATTGGTGCGCCGCCTGAATATGATTTTAGCATATCAAAAAAATTAAAATTTGACGACCAAAATTAAATTTAATACAATATCAATAAGAATTGATGTTTGTGGATAACCATATGAAATTTGATTGCTGCAAAACTAAAAAGTCAAAAAGCGACCTCGGGCAAACGGTTAATTTTTTAAAAATAATTTCCGAAGAAAACCGCCTGCTTATTTTATGTTTGTTAAAAAAAGGAGAAATGTGTGTTTGCGAAATCTGGCAACATCTTAATTTGCCACAAAATCTTGTTTCTCATCATTTAAAAGTTCTGAAGGATTTCGGACTGATCAAATCACGCCGAGAAAGCACAAAAATTATTTATTTCCTGAATCAAGAAAACATTAAAAAGCTTATTTTTTTGATGTCTCATTTTATTAACTAATTATTAACTAATTACAAAACTATGATTATCAAAATCTTGGGTTCTGGCTGTCCTAACTGCCAGAGATTAGAAGCCAACGCTAAAAAAGCGGTAGAAGAAATTGGCTCAAAAGATGTTCAAGTTGAACATGTTTACGAAATAGACAAGATTATTGAATACGGAGTAATGTCAACTCCCGCTATCGTTATTGATAAAGAAGTCAAAGCCGCTGGCAGAATTCCCGATGTTGAAGAAATCAAGGGCTGGCTTAAATAATTAAGATACTTTAAAAATATATGAAAAAAGAAATAAATATTTTTATTTTTCTTGTTGGATTGTTTTTGCTGTTTTATTTTATGCCGATGAACTCGGCTTTATTTACTGGCGCTATTTTATCGGGATTCAAACTCTTAAACGAGTATGCTCGTCAGCATGTTTTAACTTGTCTATTGCCGGCATTTTTTATTGCCGGGGCGATTTCTGTTTTTGTTAAAAAAGATTTTGTTTTGCGATATTTAGGTAGCCAGGCTAAAAAATATATTTCTTATTCTTTAGCCTCAATTTCCGGCTCTGTTTTGGCTGTTTGTTCTTGCACAATTTTGCCATTATTTGCGGGTATCAGAAAAAGAGGCGCCGGCCTTGGCCCGGCGATTACCTTCTTATTTTCCGGCCCGGCGATAAATATCGCGGCCATGTTTCTAACTTTATCTGTTTTAGGTTTTAATATCGGCATAGCCAGGATTGTTTCGGCAATCTCCATGTCTATTTTAGTTGGTTTATCAATGCAAATGATTTTTAGAGAAAAAGCGGAAGCGGGGGGACTATTTACAGAAGAATACAAAGAAATAAAAATCGGTAAAAAAGTTCTAATTGTCTTTTTTATAGCGATGGTCGGCATTTTGATAATTAATGGCCTGCGGATTGATAAAATGATCAAATTTGGTTTAATGATTCTCTTGGCTTTATTTACAGCCGGCATTGCTATTTTTAAATTTCGCCAAGAAACAACTAAGGAATGGCTTAAGGAAACATGGTCTTTTACTAAAATGCTCTTGCCGATTCTTTTTATCGGCGTATTTGTGGCTGGTTTCATAATGCCCTTTTTGCCCCAAGAATTAATTGAAAGGATAGTCGGATCAAATTCTGCCTCAGCTAATTTAGTAGCTGCAATCTTCGGCGCTTTTATGTATTTTTCCACCTTAACTGAGATACCTATTTTGCAAGCTCTAATTGCCAAGGGTATGAGCCATGGTCCGGCTTTAGCGTTACTTTTGGCCGGCCCTTCTTTGAGTTTGCCAAATATGCTAGTTATTAGAAAAGTTCTAGGAAACAAAAAAACAGCCGTTTATGTTTTATTGGTTATATTTTATTCAACTATCGCCGGTTTAATCTTCGGCAGTTTAATTTAATCTTGAGACCTACTGATTATTGATTTGCGCGACCTCGCGACTTCCCTATCCCATTGGG
>CAYVXQ010000157.1:0-1919 GCA_964454625.1 uncultured Candidatus Saccharibacteria bacterium | reverse complement strand
TCCTTATGTGATTGACAATCACAATTTTGCTTCCACTGATACTCTCCAAGGTTCAACCCAGTCATATACTGTCAGCGATGTGGCGCCGAGCATTGCCGCCGCCACAGTCAGTCTGTTGGATATCGACGAGTTAGACAACTTGACTTTAGCCACTGCCGAAGGAGCAACCACTGGTTTTAAAGTCAAATTCACTGTGGTTGACAATAACTCCTGTGTCATAAAAGGAGGAACTCCGGGAACTAATAATGAGATTGCTTCAGCTTTTATCAATGTCCGGATGTCAGAGGTAACCCAGGCAAACTGCACAACTGCAGCTCATTACAATGCTAATCAATGTTATCCTGATGCTGAAACTACTTGGACCCCGACTTGCACTCAAGATACTGGTACCTGTACTGCCGAGACCGACACTGACGCTACCTGGACCTGCACTTTTCCCTTGCAATATCACGCTGACTCAACTGTGATTGGCACGCCAAAAGCTGCTTATAATTGGCTATCTGCTGTTCAAGCCACTGATGATAATAATGCTAATACTGGTTTAGTTGATGGAAGCAGCACCAATGAAATGGACAAGTTTATGGCTTATGGTTTGCTTACCGCTACTATTGGTTATGGCAGTATAGTGCCAAGCGCTGACAGCGCCCAGCAAACCACTACTGTCAAAGCCACCGGCAATGTTGGTCTGGACCAGAATCTTTTCGGTGGAACTTCAGATGGCAAAGGAATGTGTGTGACTGCCTATCCCGGCTGTCCCGGAGCTTACATAGGAACCGGACAGCAAAAGCATAATTTAAGCGCTGGTTTGGGTTGGGGAGGCGCTGGCGCTGTTGCTTTGACTTATTCAGTATATGAATCTGAACTCAACTGTCTTAAAACTACTGTCACCGCCAGCCCGGAAACAAAGAGTACTTACTGGTATTTAAGAGTGCCAGACCCACAAGCAGCAGGAAGTTATACCGGTCAGAATACGATTGAAGGCAAAGTTGATAACGAAAATTACGGCGCGTAATTTGTAGAAACTTATAGAAACTGATGGAAATTTATTGAAACTTGTTGCAATAAGTTTCAACAAATTTCGCAGTCGAAGACTGCTGGTTTCGATAAATTTCAAATTGGGTAAAAATGAAAAAAACAGTATTTTTACTGGCTATTTTTGGGATATTTATTCTTAGCGCAGATTTTGTATTTGCTGGTTTTGGTATTTCTCCGCCTTATGTTAAAAACGAAAACCTTGGCCAGGGCTCGCATTACGAGAAAAAAATCATTCTGGTCAGGAGCGATCCAATTGAGGACTGGAAAATAGAAATAATCACTAATGTGCCTGGAGCCGATAACTGGATTTCGGTTGACAAAGGAAAAGAGTTTATTATGCCCAAAGGAGCTCAACAAGTGCCAATAATTTTCAGTGTTGATGTGCCAAAAAACGCTAAATTCGGCAGATATACAGGCAGCATCAGAGTCAAAACCGCGCCCTTGACACCGCCTGAACCCGGAACCGTTTCAATTCTATTGGGCGGTCAGATTGATGTTGATTTGAACGTGACAAAAGAGGTTTTTGATTTTCAGGTCAGGGGAGTAAAAGTTGTGGATTTAGAAGAAGGACATAAAACTTGGTGGCGATTTGTCCCGGGAATAATAAAATTCTCAATACAGATTGAGAATTTAGGCAATGTTAAAGCCGCGCCCAGCAAAGTGATTTTTGAGATTTACGATGAGTATGAAAAAGAAATTTTGGAGACGATTGAAACCACTAAAATAGGCAAAGTAAAGCCATTTAAGACAGAGTGGGTTATTGCTGAACTTAAAACCAGATTAAAACCCGGCAGTTATTGGGCCCAGTATAAAATTTTCAAAAAAGACGAGGTAGCTAACGCAGGAAAAATTCATTTGAGCATTCTGCCTTATGGCACTTTGCC
>CAYVXQ010000156.1:0-1941 GCA_964454625.1 uncultured Candidatus Saccharibacteria bacterium | reverse complement strand
GACTTTTCCTTACTGGTGCTCTATTCTTAAAATAGTCCGAACGCATTTCGCCGCCTAAAGCGGCGACGGCCAGCCCCCAAAAATTTGAGCGGCTTCGCCGCGATTTTAAAAACTGCCAAAGAACCTGATAAAAATATCGGCTCGAACCACATTTTGTAAAAGAAAAAATTTTTTCAATTTTTTAATGAAATCCTTATGGGTTTCCTTTTTATTTTAACGATTTTTGTAAAAATTGGACAAACCATTGACAATCGTGGTGTAATTTGCTATATTAGCTTGAAATCTGTGAATGGCATATTTTAGCTGAAATTGGTGTGATTTTTGCACCTTAACAATAAATATAAATGAAAGGGAGGTGTTTTGTCATGAAAAAGGTATTATTGATCAAAACTGCTGAGATTTTTCATAAAGATGAAACTCCTCAGGCAGTTCCGCATGGCGGGCTGGGATATATTGCTTCAAGCCTTTTGCAAAAGGGTTTTGAGGTAGTATTACTCGATGTTTTAACAGAAGGCTTTGGTGAGATTTTGAAGTTAGACGATGAATGGTTTAGGGTCGGGTTGAGCAGAAAAAACCTCAGAGAGAAAATTATGCAGATCAGCCCCGACTTCGTTGGAATATCTGCGCAATTTACCTCTCAACACGAAATGCTCGAGGAAACGGTTGAAGATGTAAGAGTAGTTACAGATATTCCCATTGTCGTCGGCGGCATTCATGCGACCTATATGCCCGAGCTTGTTTTAGACATAAAAGGAGTAGATTATGTATTGAGATGGGAGGCAGAGGAGACTTTGCCAATTCTTATTAATGCTACAAAACAAGACATGAGAAAAGTCCCAGGATTGTACAGCAATAAGACTAGAAACCTGGGATGCTACCCAGACATAACCAAGCTTTCGTATCCTGCAAGAAAACTATATCCTGGCGCAAGTGATTCGGGGGATGCTTATTCAAGGATCAACTCTCCACACGGACACAAGTTTGATTCTAGAAATCTTCCTTACTTCGAGATTATAACGAGCCGAGGATGTAATTTCAGATGTGCAGGGTGCGCTGGTAGTCGTTTTGCTGGAAGTAACAGAACACGAGAGACAAGTGATGTCCTAAACGAGGTGCAATTACTTATTGATCAATTCGGAATGAAATCGCTTGTCATTATTGATGACAATTTCATTCAAGATAAGGAAAGGGCAACAGCAATCCTCAAAGAAATGGTGCGCAGAAGATATAATCTGAATGTAACATTTCCCAATGGTTTGCTCGTCAGAAATCTTTTTTTGAAGGATGGCCGCGTGGATGAAAAATTTATAAACCTTCTCCGCATGGCTGGTACTTCAGAAATTGATCTACCGATTGAAACTGCTAGCTCTCGCATAATGAAAGATTATTTGACTGGCAAGTATGATACAAAGCTAAACCTAAGTAAGTTGTGCAGGGCGTTTGTGGATTTAGGTATTAAAGTTGCTGGATACTTCATGCTTGGATTCCCCTATGAGACAATGGAGGAAATGGAGGCCACCATTAGTTTGGGGGAAAGATTGAAAAGCAATGGTATGCATAAGGGTTGGCCGTTTTTAGTGGCACCCTTTCCTGGATCGGAATTTTGGCAAAATGACGAGCATTTTCCAAAATCCGAACTTCGCAAGCTTCGGTTTAGGATGGCTAATGGGGTAAACAATAACTTCGGCCCCTTGGAATTGCAAAGTATATTGAACGAAGCTCGCCGGAGACTCGAATTTTAAGTGGGTACAAACTTTTTAGTTTGTACCCTTTTCTTTTTTGAAGAATTTGCCGCCAAAGCAGTAAATTTTTCAAGAAAAATGAGCTTGAAAAATTTACTGTAATGAGTTATTATTGACTCATAGAAAAACTTGAAATTGTCAAAGATCGCGGCGAAGCCGCTCAAATTTTTGGGGGCTGGCCGTCGCCGCTTTAGGCGGC
>CAYVXQ010000155.1:0-1950 GCA_964454625.1 uncultured Candidatus Saccharibacteria bacterium | reverse complement strand
AAAGGTAAATTTTTTCAAATTTTTTGTTTTAGAGGGCTTTGTGATATATCACAAAGCCCTATTTTTTTTATTCACAATTGCTTAAATTTTTACTTTTGGTAGAATTGATTAAACTATTCAGCATTTTATCTTTATCAAAATGATTGAGATTACAAATTTAACCAAGCAAAAGATAAATCAGGACTTGTTAGTGAAAAAAGTAAAGCAGGTTTTACAGTCCGAGAAAGCTAAAAACCAAAACATTTCCATTTGCTTGGTAAGTTGTGCTAAAATAAAGGAATTAAACAAGAGATTTAGAAATAAGAACAAAGCAACTGATGTGCTTACTTTTCCGGAACTGGATATTTTAATTTGTCCTAATGTTGTCAAAGAAAATGCCCGAAGACAAGGACTGGCTTTTGAGCGAGAACTATGCAGAGTAGTTATTCACGGTGTTTTACATTTTTTGGGATATGACCATGATAAATCAGAGAAAGAGGCGGAGGAGATGAGAAGGAAAGAGGAGCGATATTTTAGGAAAGTAGCTTTTTAACGACTAATGACAAATGTCTAATGACTAACAAAATGTCAAATGTCAAAATTTAGTTATTGGATATTTGGATTTTGACATTTTATTAGGCATTAGTTATTAGGATTTTGACATTTTTTATGAAATTTTTTACTCTCACGGCATTAGACATTGGCACTAATTCCATTAAGGCGGTTTGCGGCAATAAGGACTTGCGGACTGGCGAGGTTAAGATTTTAGCTTCATCACAAGTTCCTTGTTTTGGCGTTCGCAACGGCGAGATTATCAAGCCCGAACAGGTGGCTAAAGCCGTGGAAGAGACGGTAAAGGAATTAGATAAAAAAACTAATTTAAAAATAAAGGACTGTTGGGCAACAATTGGCGGCAGTCATATTTTTTCTTTAAATTCACAGGGTTTAGTGTCGGTTGCTCGGGCTGACCAAAAAATTTCTTCTGAAGACATTCAACGGGTGCTCCGAGCTGCTCAATCAGTCAATCTGCCGAAAAACAAAGAAGTAATTGATGTTTTTCCGCAGGAGTTTATCGTTGACGGCGAGGCCGGAATTAAAGACCCGCTCGGGCTTTGCGGCATTCGTTTAGAAGTAAAGGTGCTTTTGGCCTGTTTATTCTCGCCTTTGCTGGAGAATTTAGAAAAAGCAATCGCTTTGGCCGGGTTGCGATTGATTGATGTTTCCGTGACATCAGTGGCTTCGGCTCGGGCGGTTTTAACTGAAGAACAAAAAGAATTAGGCGTAATGCTTTTGGAGATTGGGGCTGGCACTACTCATGTAGCTGTTTTTGAAAAAGGCGACTTAAAGGATTTTGCTGTATTTCCGGTTGGTTCGGCCAACATTACTAACGATATTGCCATTGGTTTTAGAACCGAGATTTCCACTGCGGAAAAAATAAAGTTAAATTTTGCGGCTTTGCCCGGAGCAACCAAGGATAAACAACGGGCCTTGCTTAAAATCAAAGCCAAATCAACCAAGAAAAACAAGATAAGTCCCGAGCAGACAGAACAAATTCAGCCCGAATGCTTTATAATGCCTAAAACCGGCGTGGATTTTTCCCTTAAACTCTTAGACAATATTGTGGAATCAAGAATCAGCCAGATTGTTGCGGAGACGCAAAAGTCAATGAAAAAATATTTAGTTAGTCAATCATTGCCAGCTGGCGTTGTTCTAATAGGCGGCGGGGCTAACCTGCCGGGCTTAGTGGAATATATCCGTCAAAAATTTAAGCTGCCTTGCCGTTTAGGCAAAATTCAGGGCTTAGCTGATTTTAATGACTTTCAGTGGGCCGGGGCTTTGGGGCTTTTATTAGTTGGTTTTGAAGAGGAAGAATGCGAAGATAACCAAAATGATGTTACTGTTAAAGAAAAGCTTAAGCGGGTTATTAAATCGTTTTTACCTTAAAGGAAGGAGATTTATGATTTATGATTT
>CAYVXQ010000154.1:0-1972 GCA_964454625.1 uncultured Candidatus Saccharibacteria bacterium | reverse complement strand
AGTGCCTTGCCCGATCTGAATCGGCTATTCAAGAGGTTTTCGTCGTAACCTCGAATCCAGAATCATTTAAGCAGCGTCTCAAAAATTTTCTGCAAAAGTCCTAAGCATGACCATAAACTGCTCTTTTTATTTTCTCAAAAATCTACGCCCCGTGACCCTCTTTCGCCCTCCGAATTACGGACGGGCATAGCACTTCTTATACTTTTTATAGCTATTTTTTACTTAGTTATTAGGTAATGCCCGATAGCTACGCAATCTACTGCCCCTTGCTCCAAAGACCGCAAGCCGTCGTCTAAAGTGGCGACAATCGGCTCTTCGTGGATATTAAAGCTGGTATTTAAAACCAAAGGTACGCCGGTAATTTTATGAAATTCGTCAATCACCTGCCAATAGCGAGGGCTAATTTCTTTTTTAACCAGCTGCGGCCGACATGTGCCGTCAACGTGCACGATGGCTGGAATTTTTTCTTGCCAAGCAGGTTTCACATTAAAAGTAATGGTCATAAATTCCGCGGCGTGAAAAGCCGCGCTGGTGTTTTCAAAAATTTCATTGGCGTATTCAGCCAAAACAGATGGGGCAAACGGCATAAATTCGCTCCTACGTAAACGTTCATTTAAAATATCATTAATTTTTTTGTTTCTCGGGTCGCCTAAAATACTGCGTGAGCCCAAGGCCCGCGGCCCAAACTCCATTCGGCCGTCAAACCAGCCCACTAATTTGCCGTCCGCCACTAATTGCGCCACTTTTTGTTCTAAATTTTCCACTCTTTCCACTTGATAATTCTTTTTAACCTCTTTCAACAAGTCCTCAATTTCCAACCCGCTGTAACCATTGCCAAAATAAACATTTTTTAATGGTTGGGGCCGATATTTTTCATCTTTTTTTATCTTTTCCTGAAAATAATAATGTAATGCCAAGCCCAAAATAATACCTTCGTCACTCATACCCGGCTGGATAAAAATTTCCTCCACGCCGCATTGCTCAATAATTCGCTGGTTGAGCTTGACGTTGGCAAACACCCCGCCAGCCAAAGCCAATTTTTTCAAACCGGTTTTTTCCACCAAGGCCTTAGTATAAGGAATAACCATTTCTTCCAATAAATTCTGGCCGTAATCGGCAATATCCTCTCTTCTTAAACCTTGCGCTTTCCATTGTTGAACCTTGGCCACCATTACTTTCCTGACCTGACGTTTAAAGTGCATTTTATCTTGACTTATCGTAACTAATTGCTCTAATTCATTTCTTAACTTGCCGTCGCTAAAAGCCGCCAAGCCAACAATTTTGCCTTCGTGTCTGTTGGGCTTAAAACCCAATCCCTCGGTGATGGCGGCATAAAAAGCGCCCAACGATTCCCCCGAGCTCCCCCGAACAATATTCTGCCAGCGACCGTTTTTGACACTCCAGGCGGTTTGCGATAAACCATCGCCTTGGCCGTCAATGGTTAATAACCAGAGCATCGTCAAACCCCGAACAATAATACGCGGAAGCGGCGTGGCCTAAATGATGGTCGCAAAAGAAAAATCTTTTCTTGCCAAACGGTTTAATAAATCGGCGAATTTTTAATTCTCTTTTTGCCACGATGTAAATGTGATATAAATGCTCTAAGACAACCGTAGGTTTAGCGGAAGCATAGATAGAGAACTTTCTCTTAATGTAAGAAAAAGTTCCAAGGTGTGACACTGAAACAACGTCAATCTCTTTTAGATTTATTCCTGCCAATTTCAAGGTCAGATCAATAGCTCTCTGCGGCCATCCGGCAAAAAGTTTAACGCGGTTGAGCCGCTCCTCTGAAACGGCCGACAAAATTTTGCCGTCTTTAATTACAGCGGCTGAAGCATTATGCCCATCGTGTATGCTAAGTATTTTCATAGTTTGGATAAATAATACTGATAAATTTGCTCAATGCTTTTATATTGCCCAACATATTCAGCGGCTTTTGCCCGGCCAGCCGCGGCCAAGCGATCTGCCAAAT
>CAYVXQ010000153.1:0-1976 GCA_964454625.1 uncultured Candidatus Saccharibacteria bacterium | reverse complement strand
TTTGATAATGCTGACGAAAATTTCAAACAGTATGTTTTTAAAAAAGAACCAATATTATGGATACAATAAAAGACAAAACAATTGAGAGATTTAGAAAATCTGTTATCGCGTTAGAAAAAGCGCTTAAACTTAAAAAATTGCCGGAGTTGGCGAATCGAGACGCGGTGATATTGCGGTTTGAACTTTCAGCCGAACTTGTTTCCAAAACATTGAAAAGGATTTTAAGTGAGCGAGGCGCGTCTCCGGCTTTACCGAAAGATATCGTTCGTTCAGCGCTTTCCGCGGAAATATTTAAAGAAAAAACCGCTCTGACACTGTTACAAATTATAGACGATAGAAACAGAGTGGTTCATGACTACAGCGAGAGATACGCTGAGGCGTTGTTTAACAAAATAAAAACTAAATATGCTCCGGCCTTGCGCGAACTGTTGGATAACATATCAAATTTTTAGGGTGCTAAATTTTGTAGGAGTCGCGGACTTTTTTAGCAGCGCGAATTCACCAATCCATCATATTATCAACTATTGAGGTGAGACCTCGATAGACTAAATTAAATCAGGAGCAAAAAAGTGCCGTGCGCTTCATGGCTCTGCAAGAAGCGAAAAGATGTTTTTCATTAAAAAACTCCGAACTTTTTTTGAACAAAATCCCGACTGGAATTTTGACTAAAGAGAGATTGAGGAAAGAAATATTTTTACCGCGTATTGTCGTTAGATGTTTTTACTTTTTCCCATATCTCAAGTATAGCCGTTGCATACTCTAGAATTTTTTTGTGCTCATCCTTATCTACAATACGCATACCTCCCCCCATACAGCCATACCTAATATCAGTAAAATTTTCTATGCTAATTTTTTTACCGTCCACAGTTTCAATAATAAAATAGCTGTATTTGTCATCTGGATTTTTGGGGTTATTACATTTGGCTATTTTTAATTCAATTTTTGTTATCCCTATATTTTTTAGTTCACCCCCTAGGACATCTGAAATTTTCACAAAATTATGGTCAAGTTTTTGCAATTCCTCATTCAATAATTTATCTTCATCTTGAACAGTTGATAACATTGCTATTCTGGATTTTAGTATCATTTCAAACCCATAAGACAGCAGGATATAATGCGATCTTAGACGTGCCTCATCCATACTGCTATCCCCGAAATTATCAAGATCACCCCGTAAGTAATCACGTACAAATTTAACGGGTTGCGCTCCCCAATTCCACATCCTGAATGCAATTTTTCTTTTTTCTTCAATATCCATTTAGAGCTGGATTAATTTCATTTAATTTCAAAAGTAAATGTAACGGGAAGACCTAAAACATCTCGCCGAAGACCTGATGTTATGCCGAAAGCGGAAATTTCTGTGATTTTAAAATAATGTTGGCCGACATTATTGGGGACATTAAATTGAATTGAGATATGTGATGTCCTCTCAGAATTAAAAAGGGTTGATCGGCCATTTGAAAATGAACCACAATTTGAACCGCAAAAAATGTTGCCATTGAAATCAATATCTGATTCGTAATTGAATTTGCTAAAAATAATTTCTTCATCACCTCCCGAAATCGTAAGGCTTCCTATTCCTATGTTAGTTTCCCCTTTGTTTAATTCTGTTTTTGTTGTTGTAATCTCAATTTTTGGGTCAACTTTCACATATTCTACCGCCTGAATATCAATACTTTTACTTTTATCGCCCCAATTAAATTTTAGAGTATGGGTGCCGACTGTTTTCGGATAATATGTAAAAGAAGTAATATATGAACCATTACTTGCTATTCCTCCGGTCGTGATTGTTTTGTTTTGAGTTGGGTCGGGAGTTGTTATAGAAACAACTTGATATTCTTGATATTTTCCATTTTTTAATGTCTCAATCTTAAAATAAACATCATTCCAGCCAGTAGCCTGTACAGAAGTTTTATCGGGCTGTACTGAAATAGTATATTCATCGGGTTTAGTTGAAAAAGAACCTTCTTTTTTTG
>CAYVXQ010000152.1:0-1987 GCA_964454625.1 uncultured Candidatus Saccharibacteria bacterium | reverse complement strand
AAGAATTAGAATTGCCAGAGGGGGAAAAGATTGTTCTTTATGCGGGCCATCTTTATGACTGGAAGGGGCCCGAGACCCTGATTGAGGCGGCCGAGATTTTAATGAGCAGGCCCGACATTTATTTTGTTTTAGTTGGCGGTAGTCAGGCCGATATCGAGAGGTGCCAAAAATGGGTTAGTCAGAAAAAAATAAAAAATATTATACTGCTTGGGTATCAACCCAAACCGATGATGCCCAAGTATTTTAAAAGTTCTAACGTTTTAGTCCTGCCCAATTCGCCGCAAACACCCGAGTCAGTTTCTTTTACTTCGCCCATTAAAATGTTTGAATATATGGCAGCCGGGGTGCCGATTGTGGCTTCAAATTTGCCCAGCATCCGCGAGATATTAAACGACAAGAATAGCTGGCAATTTGAAGGCGGGAACGCGAAGGATCTTGCCCAAAAGATTAGCCAGGCGTTAGAAAATCGGGGAAAATCAGAAACCTTAGCAGGGCAAGCTTTAGTAGACGTAAAAGAATATACTTGGGAAAACAGAGCCAAAAAAATAATAGCTTTTTTCAGACAAAAATGAGTCATCTAGATAATTTAAAAATTTATTTTCCAGACCTCTTTGAAAGAACAATTCTTGATGTGGGGGCTGGGCGGGGAAGCGGTGGCGGCGCATCTTTATATTATCGGAAGAAAAAAATAATTACCCGCGTAAATTGATTTTAAGTATAACACTAAATTTGCTATAATTATTATAATAATGTCCGCAAAAACACTTTTTTTGATTTTTAACGGCAGATTCCCGAGCGAGAAAGCCGCGTCGCTGTTTGCGGCTAAAAGTTGTGAAGCGTTCGCAGATGAGGGTTTGCGCGTTGTTTTACTCGCGCCAAGGCGACGGGGGCGTTTTAGTCAAGATTCTTGTCGTTACTATAATGTAAAACAAAATTTTGAGATAGTGTTTTTGCCAACTCTTGATTTGCTTTTTTTGCCGATTTTTAAGAAGTTTTTTTTCTCGGTTGGCTTTTTTTTCTTTTCTTTCTCATGCGCTTTGTATCTTAAATTAAAGGCAGGGAAGCAGGATGTCATATATTCAAATGAATCATTGCCGCTTTTATGCGCGTCGTTCTTTTTCAAAAATACATTTTATGAAATGCATGATTTTCCGGAAAGTAAATTGTTCCTTTTCGGTTTTTTTTTGAAAAGGACGCGTTGGGCGCTTGTTCATAATCAGTGGAAAATGAATCGTTTGCGTGAGGTATTTAAGGTGAACGCAAGTAAGATAATTTATGAGCCAAATGCCGTGGATGTGAATGAATTTGACATCGTGGCAAGCAAAGATGAAGCACGGAGGAATCTCGCGCTCCATCTTGATAAAAAAATAGCAATGTACACCGGGCATTTGTACGGGTGGAAGGGTGTTGATACTTTGGCACGGGCGGCCGTAAATCTTTCAGAGGAATATCTTGTTGTTTTTGTTGGAGGAACAGAAAAAGACATTAAAAATTTTAAGGAAAAGTATGGCAATAATTCTCGCATATTGATAGCGGGACATAAAAAACACAGTGAGATTCCGCTTTGGCAAAAAGCCGCCGATGTTTTGGTTCTGCCTAATACCGCCAAAGAAAATATTTCAAAATACTATACTTCACCGATGAAGCTTTTTGAATATATGGCAAGCAAACGGCCCATTGTCGCGACTGACATCCCCACAGTCAGAGAGATACTTAATGATGCCAATGCTATTATTGTTCCTCCGGATAATCCGGAAGCAATGGCAAGAGGTATTATTAAGGCGTCGGGGAATAATGACAACTTAAAAAGAATTATTGAAAAAGCATATCAAGATGTCAGACTCCATACATGGGGCAAAAGGGCCAAGAGAATTTTGAATTTTATGGAAAAATCGGCAAATTAGTAGTGAACCATGTCGCAGTATTTATTCTCAAAAAATTTATTCTTATCTTTATAATATTCCCAATCTATTTTTTCTTTTTGCAT
>CAYVXQ010000151.1:0-1994 GCA_964454625.1 uncultured Candidatus Saccharibacteria bacterium | reverse complement strand
AAAATAAGAATTTATCAGCAGAACAAAAGAACACTCCCAACCGAGGGAGTTTTTTATTGTTTGATGGCCATCTTCAAGGAATCCACCGAGTGGCTTCCTGGTGTACTTTGAAAATTTATTTTTCCAGCCACGATTTTGTTAAAAATTAAAAACGCAAAATTATTTTTAGCAAACCCGTGGCTGGAATTCCAGCTAATTTTTTTAATCCTCAACGGAAAGGAGGTGATAAGGTTGGAGATAAAAAATTTATTTTTTGTTTGTCAGCAACCCCAAAGGGGGCCTGACGCAGAAAAAAGCAAGAAAGCTTACGCACTACCCGTAAGCTTCCTTGAAAGTCTTGAACCATTGGTCGCTTGGCGCATAGAAACAAGCGCCATTAGCAGATGCCGGTGGTGTAGCTATAACTGCTTCTGGTTATCACCGGAAGCAGTGGAAAAAATTATTTCTGAAGCGGCAACCCCGTTTCAGAAATAAACAAAGAGGGGGCTCTTGGGATTACAAATCCCAAATGGGAGCGGGGCGGGAAAAACATTCGCCAAGCCCACCCCTCTTTTTTTTATACAAACTATGTTAAAATCTTATTATATGATGAAAAATATAGAAAACAGTTTTGGTTTAGAATTAGCAAAAAAGCGGGAATTTATCAAGCCCGAAACTCGTTTGGCATTTTTATTTCCATTAAATAAAGATAGAAAAATGGCCTTAGAAATTTTGCATAAAGAAAAAATAGAGCAGGACGACCAAAAAACCATTGTGGATTTATTAAAAAGCAAGGATTTTGTTAATCAAGAGGCGGCTATTTTTTTATTGCAAGGTAATAATTTTTCCATTGACAAACAAAAAGAAATTTTACTTTTAATAAAAAAAATGGCTGATAGTTCTGATGAGCGTCAAAGGGCAACGGCGGCCAAGGCCTTGGCTAATTTTAATTATTGCGAATTTACTATTTTAGAGGAAAAACTTTCCAGCAAGGGACTTATGGAGAAATTAGCGGCAGACGAAATTTCTTTGGTGGCTTATTCCGCCAATGTAGCGATTTTGAAATCAAAATTAAGAACAGCTTTATTCGCTGGCCATGGAACTTCTTTTGCCGGCCTGTGGGCGGCGATGCAGGAAGAAAATCAAAAGCATAAATTATCCAATCATATTCCAAAAATGCAGATGATGCTGATGGAAATACTGGCTAATTTAGGCGACCGCCAGCAAGCGTTTTCTACAGCGGAAAATATGAAATTAAGCGATTTTCCCGCCATCGTTTTAATTGGCGCGACAATGCTTGAATTTTTTGCTAACCAAAATCGCAACACCCTTAATGCTCTTGGGGGTAAAAAGCCCGCTTTTTGCGCGCCCAATCTCGAGGCCTTGTCTGCTCGCTTAGTGGTATTAGACGACATTGCTCAAAAAATGAAAAAAAAATTTAACAATGACTTTGTTGGTTTTATTATTTACGGCAGCACTCCCAAGGGTTATTTCTATGTTGACGAGCAGGGCGCGCCTAGCGATCTGGACTGGGCTTTAATCAGTAAAAGCGGCAATGTAAAAATTAAAGAAAAATTTAAAAAGTTTTGTTATGAAAACGACTTAGAATTATGCCAAGATTATTATTTTAGAATAGGGGAAGGAAACATATTAAAAGCGTTAACGACAAAGGAGAATAATCAAGAGCCGCTGTCGTTTTTATTTTGTGGTTTATTTTTCGGTGATCGGCAGCAATTACTTCATATCCAGCTGGATAGTTTGCGGAAAATTGATGAAATGAAATGGGAAAAATCGCGAATAACTATTTTCAAAAACGAAACCCAAATTAATAAAGCAGCCCAGAGGATTAAGGGGGTTGATAGAATAGGCCTAGAAAAAACAAAGATTATGACGGCCCTAAATAGGACGCCTTTGCCCTATAAAGAAACAATGGATTATTTAGAAAAATATTCTGAACAACCAAGGCCTTGACATTCCTAATAATTTTTGTTAAGAATAGAACAATATGAAAAGTC
>CAYVXQ010000150.1:0-2009 GCA_964454625.1 uncultured Candidatus Saccharibacteria bacterium | reverse complement strand
AGCAAAAATTGCTCATGACAGCCGTTTGGTTTGGGCAATTAGAGAAACAGTCAAACGCACTTGTATCTGCAAAGCCGGTTGGTCAAATTTTTTAAATTTTATACGTAAAAACAGGATTTTATTCGGCGGTGAAACGAGCGGTCATTACTATTTTGCGAGCTCGGCGAGTAAATTAGTTCTGAATGATGGCTTGATTCCGGTGTTATTGATTGCCGAGAAGATAGCCAAAACAGGCAAAAGTTTAGCAGAATTAATCAGGCCCTATCAAGCACAATATTTTATTTCACCTGAAATAAATTTTAAGGAAAAAATAGATTTAAAAAAATTAGAAAAAAATTATCTTGGTGCTAAAATTTCGCATTTAGACGGCTTATCAATTGAATATCCTGATTACCGATTTAATTTAAGGCCGTCGCAAACAGAAAACTTGTGGCGTTTGAATATTGAAGCGCGAGATAAAAATTTATTACAGGCAAAAAAGAAAGAACTTAGGCAAAAAATTAAAGCCCTGTTTTAGTTAAACTAATTAAACCAAACAGAGCTTTTTTAAATTATTACTTTTTTGTTTTTATGCTTTTTGTTTTTGTCTTCAACCCGGTCATCATCTGCATGACTAGCCCCGCGTCCATGGCTGACACTTGGCCATTGCCCGAGACATCAGCCAGTTCAACTTGTTCCGGAGTCAGTTTAATCTGACCAACAACATGCTGCATGATTAGTTTTGCGTCATGGGCTGTTATCTGTCCATCTTGAGAGACATCGCCTTTTTTAAAAGTTGGCGGGGCTTCAGAAAAGCTAGTGAGAATAATATTGCCTGTTGCTAATGGCCGTGTTTTGGCATCAGGCCAGAGAGTAGCTCGCCTGCTTGTTATTGGGATATCCAGCATAGAGACATAGGCTTTATCTTCAGCTGGCACAACTGCAGAGAATGGATGATAAGCCAAGTCTTGCTGCCATAAAATCTCAAACGGCTCAAAAATCACGGCAAAGACTTTTTTGAATGTCCAGCAGGTGAAATATAAGATATCGCCGCCGATTGAAAGATGAATGTCGTCATTAACGCCAATGGCATTATCTGTCAGCAAATCGCCTGTTTTCGGATTCAGGCAATAAACAATGCCCTCAATCTTACCCGGTTGTTTGGCAAAGAGACCGTAAGCATACAAAGCATTGTCTTTAAAAACCGATGGGCAGGAAGTCAGGCCGATTTCTTTTGACCATAAGATTTTATCATGGGTTTTAATGTTTATAGCATACAAGAACCCTGTTTCACCTGGCTTTGGCTCTGTATCTGTGAAATCATAACGCCAGTTATTCTTGAGAATCAAGATATCATCTGCTAGAACAATGGCGAACGGATTGCCAAGATAAGTCAAGCCAGCTGGGTCTTTTGGCCCGGGAAACTGGGAGATGTGCCAGAGATATTCAGCTGTCTCTATTTTGAAAGCAATGGCATTGCAGGCAAAATCAAAGCAATAAAAAATGCCGTCTTCGGATATGACTGATGTGGCTACAAATTCTGGCGGCTCGGATTGAGTCTGAATTGGCATTTTGGCTAATTTGGCAAGTTTGGGCGCTTTGCTTTTACTAGCAATCTCAATGTCATCATAAATAAAAACCGCGTATGGTCCAACAGTCATACAAACATAATTTTTCTGCCAGACCTGCGGCGATGTCTGCCAGTAATAATCCGGCAAGCCAAAATACTCAACAATATCAAAATACCAAATCCAATCGCCATTTCTCTTGTCCAGACACCATAAAACATTATTGCTGTCCAAGACATAGAGCTTATTACCAACCAAAGCTGGCGTCAGTTTAATCTCTTCTGCTCCTGTGTTAAAAAACCAGGGACAAAGCTTTTTCTCCATGTCCGAGGCAATAACTTTGCCATCTGAGGTTGCCAGATAAACCATATGGCCTTCTACGATTGGCTGAGCATAAGCAGATGTCCCTTCAATGGTCATTGGCTTGTCGTCTTGCTTGGGATTACGGATAGTGCCAGCGCA
>CAYVXQ010000149.1:0-2024 GCA_964454625.1 uncultured Candidatus Saccharibacteria bacterium | reverse complement strand
AGTAAAATCAATTTAGAAGTGCAACTTTGAGTGGTATACTCAAAGTTATATGAACCAGAAACAATATACCCAACTTAGGCAGAAAGAACGCGACCGAATCTATCTGCTCAAGAAAAAAGGTATGTCCGACAGCGACATTGCCAAACAAATCGGTCGGGACAAATCGACTATCAGCCGTGAATTGCGACGGAACACGCATCTCAAAATTCATGATTATCTGCCTGATACAGCGCAACGCAAAGCTAATAAACGGAAGGCGCAAGGACGTAAACAAGCCTATGTCATTAAACAGCCTGCGCTCAAGAAAAAAATCATCAAATTACTCCAGAAGGGCTGGTCGCCTGACCTGATCTCCGGGCGGTTAAAATGCAAAGGAGCAACCTATCTGAATCAAGAAAGTATCTACCAGTTCATTTACAGTTTAGAAGGCAGAAAGCTTAATCTGCGTCAATATCTACGTCGTTCTCACCGCGTCCGCCATCCCAAGAAAGGGCGCAAACCGCAAAAGGATTGCCGTATTCCCAATCGGGTTGATATCAGTAAAAGGCCTAAATATGTGGAAAAAAGAACGCAATTCGGTCATTGGGAAGGCGATAATGTGCTTTACAACCACCATCGTCGCGCTTTATCAACATCCGTGGAACGCAAGACGCGTAAAGTAATCCTGGCTAAACCGCACAATCGTACAGCTAAAGAAAAAAACAAATGTCTTATTCGTCGGTTCAGCCGCTTACCCGAACATGCCCGACGCACTATGACCTATGATAACGGCAAGGAAGCCGTGGCTCATGAGGCCGTTACTGCTGCCATTGGTATGAAATTCTACTTTGCCAAAACTTATTCAGCCTGGCAAAGGGGCACTAATGAAAACAGAAACGGACTAGTGAGATTTTATCTGCCACGTGATACCGATCTGGACTACCTGACTTCCAGGCAAATCAGACGCGTAGAGAATCTGATTAACAACCGGCCGGTTAAATGTCTAGGGTATCAAACCCCCAATGAAGTTTTTGCGCTGGAAATGAATAAACTAAAATCAAGATTATGAATCATTTATTACTAAATTTTTTTATCCACAAAGTTGCACTTGCAAATTGAATGTGGGATTTCTAATTTCTAATTTTCAATTTCTATTAAATTTCTATTGAATCAATTTTTAAACCTTTTTCCTTTTATCTAAGGTGTTGGTTATTTTTTGAAAAATTAAATGAAATTCGTGGGCTTCCCGCCAAAAAATTCTAATTCTTGCTCTTAGTTCAGGATTGGATTTTGCTAAGAGTCGTAGCCAATATTTGGTTTCGTTAGCTTCTTTTTTGCAAATATAAATCTTATTACGGAAATCTCTTTTAGAACTTGAGGAGTTTGCTTCGCAATAATTAGCTCCAATAGAAGTCGCTGCTTTTAAAAGCTGTCTGACAATATTACAGTTTAAATCATCAATCCTAATGCCTTTTACAAAATCAATGATGTTCTCACTAAACTTTGCTGTTCTTTCCTCAAGATTATATTCTTTGCTCTTGCTGTCTGAAAATTTTTTCATTAAAAATTTAATGAAAATTAGAAATTGAAAATTGAAAATTAATTTATCACTCTCCCATCCTGCATCCTCAAAACCCGAGGCGCGATTCCCGCCGCTTCCGAATCATGGGTCACTAAAAGCACGGTGACGCCCAAGTGCTGATTGATATAAGATAAAATCTCTAAAATCTGTTGGCTTGCCTGCGAATCTAGATTTCCTGTCGGCTCATCCGCCAAAATAATCTCTGGCCGCGTCACGAGCGAGCGCGCGATGGCCACCCGCTGGCGCTGACCCCCTGAAAGTTCACTGCCCTTATGTTCAAGCCGGTCGCCTAACCCCAGCCATGTGAGCAAGCTAGCAGCGATTCTATTTCTTTTCCTCTTGGGAACGTTAGCAAATAATAAAGGCAAAGCGACGTTTTCCACGGCGGTTTGTGAGGAGTCTAAATTAAACATCTGAAAGATGAAGCCAACTTTTTGATTACGGTAAGTAGAAAGGGCTTGGT
>CAYVXQ010000148.1:0-2026 GCA_964454625.1 uncultured Candidatus Saccharibacteria bacterium | reverse complement strand
AAGCTCAAAGTCCAGAAATTTATCCTGAAAGCTTGGTCACCGGAAACTTTTTAACCCTAACTCAAGCCGCCGTAAAAAGATACCAAGCTAAAAAAGGAATAATCCAAACAGGTTATTTTGGACCCTTAACCAGGGCAGCAGCTAACCAAGACCTCGGCCGGTAAGTTGACATTTTATCTTCGGTTGATAAAATAAAAATGTATGGAAAAAATTATTACTATCCCAAAAGAGTTGGCAAAAGAGGGCGAACTTATTCTCATCCCTCGAAAAAAATATGAAAGACTTTTAGAAACTCAGAAAGTGACCGAGAATGATGTTTTGCGTTGGACAAAAGAGGCTAAGATTTTGAAAAAAGTTGGCAAGTTACCAAAGCTAAAATCTTGGGCTGATTTTAAAAGATGAGGGTTTCAAATATCTATTACCACCCCCAATTTAGGAAATCTTTTTTGCGTTTAACCAAAGATATCCAAAGAAAAGCCAAAGAACGGATTAAAATATTTAGAGAAAACCCATTTCATCCTTCATTAGATAAAGTCAAAGATTTTTTGTACGAAAAAGAAAGCTATAAAATCCGGGGAGCCTGTTTTGAAGTATATAAAGCTTTTGGAGGAGCATTTAAAGAAAAAGCGATTGATCGAGCTTTGACAAAAGCTCTAAAAAAGCGAGAATTAGAAGTAGAAAACCAAAAACACATTGATATTTATTTCGATGGTGAAAAAGTAGGGACTTATATTCCAGATAAAATTATTAATAACCGCGTTCTTTTAGAAATAAAGTCAAAACCATTTTTAAACAAACAAGATATTGACCAATTCTGGAAATATTTAAAGGGCTCGAAATACAAATTAGGATTTCTTGTAAACTTCGGGTCACCTAAATTAGAAATAAAAAGAATTGTATATGATAAGGCGAGGTATCAGCGTAATTTCAGCGTTTAGTTCAGCGTAAATTCAGCGGAAGGAGTTGGCTTGACATAAAAATTTGTGTTACAATAAAAAAACGAGTTATCCACAGGGTAAATTATTTTGCTTGTGCTATAATAAAAATCGACAGTTGCCTATATGGCTTCTAATAAAAAACTAACCAATGATGATTTGGGAAGGATGATAGAAAAAGGGTTTGATGGAGTTGACAAGAGATTTGATTCAGTTGAGCAGACATTAAATAAACATGCGGTAATGCTAGTTAATCACACTGAGATATTGAAGGATCATACAAGAAGACTAGAAAGAATAGAAAAGAAATTAGAGGGTGTAGTTTATCGAAAAGAATTTGAAGAATTAGAAAACCGGGTTAAAATAATAGAAGAAACTCTAACAATTAAAAAAGTAAAATAAAAAAAGTTTGTCGACATACATATATAATAATAAATTAATAATTAATTTTAATGCCGCTAAAGATTTTTTCTTATTGGCGGTCGATTTCCAATGCCCAAGCGCAAGCGAAGGGCGGGAGATGAACGTCTGTTCATCGACCAGGAAATAATCCGTCGCGGCAAAACAAAACAATATGCTAAAAGCAAAAATCTCAAAAACCAAAATCCTGTCCAAACTATTTGTTGGAACAGTAATTATTAGTTTGGTCGCTTTACTTTTTCCAACTCAAGTAGTTCTGGCTGTATCACCGACCGTGAGCATTGTCGTAGCTGATACCGCTCTTAAAGCTGGGGAAACTTCAGGGGTAACCTTTACCTTCAGCGAAGTAGTGACCGGCTTTACTAACGATGACCTGACAATTGCCAACGGCACATTGGATACCGTGACTTCTGCTGATGGTGGCATAACCTGGACAGCCATCCTTACTCCAACACCTAGCATAGAGGACGCAACAAACGTAATTACCATAGATATGACAGGCGTGGCTGACGCATCTGGCAATGCTGGAGTTGGCACGACCAATTCAAACAACTATGCCATTGATACATTAAGACCGACCGTGAGCATTGTCGTAACTGATACCGCTCTTAAAGCCGGGGAAACTTCAGGGGTAACCTTTACCTTCAGCGAAGTAGTGACCGGCTTTACTA
>CAYVXQ010000147.1:0-2027 GCA_964454625.1 uncultured Candidatus Saccharibacteria bacterium | reverse complement strand
GCAAAAAAATTGGACGCATGTTAAAAAGTTTGTGGGCTATTACAGATACGACAGCTTCAAAGGTCAAAATTAACAAAAAACTTAAACCGAATACGGTGTCATTTTTCATTGCTCAACCAATACCCGTTTTGGTGTCATAGTTAAATTGCTTGACACGAAGAAATAACCTCTGGGAACAGACCTCTTAAAAACTTTATGAATGTTTTCTCAAATTAAATCAGGTCTGTTCCCAGAAACCTGACTTTTATTCGCCAAACGTTTGGGCAGTAAAAATATAAACTTCAGTTGAGCCGTCTTTCCAACAATCGCGGTTCATGCCGGCTTTATGTTCGCACAAACTATTGAGAAATTCTTCTTTGCTCCAACCCGCCTCGCTGGCTACCTGCGGCAGATACACGCCGCTGCGATTGCCCTGACGCACATAAACGCCATGTTTGCCAAGTTCAATTACATTAGGGTCAGTAATCCTTTGCATCGGAGATAAAATCGAAATTTCAATTTCTATGTCTTTTAGTTCTTCTTTTTCCAGAGCCGCAAAACGGGTATCCTCAAACGCGGCAGCCAAAGCCATTTCCTTGATATTTTCCGCTAAAATAAAATTAGTTGAAAAATTACCAATACAACCCCTTAATTCCTGCTGTTTTTTCAGAGTAACGAAGACACCCCTTTTTTCTTGAAAAATTTCCGGCAAGCTGGCGGACAATTGATAATCGTTTTGCTCAAAAGCCGCCACCAGGGTTTCTCTGGCAATCTGCAAAGCAATTTTCTGCTCTTCTTCGTTTAAATTGGTAAAGCCCAGCCCTTTACCATTTTGAAAATAGAAGCTAATGGCCGCATAGCCGACAACCCGGTCTTTTGTTTCTGAAAAATAATCGCCGCTATTGGCGTATTTTAAAAGTTCGGGCTTGAGCCCAAATTTTTTTGCCAAAGCCATTGCCGTGATAATCGCTGGCTCGGCGCAAACCAAAGTGGCAACTCCGTTTAAATCAGCATTTTCCGCCTCTGTGTTTTGGCGGTGCAGTTTATCAATGCCTAAACCTAAAATCGTCTCAATAGTTTTTTGGTCTAATTCATTAGCAATGTTATATGGCGGATAGTGTGACAAATCAGAGCTTATAACCACCAATGTTTTGTCGTCAATAAACCGCGCTAATATATCAGCCAACTCTGCGGCTGTTTCTAAATTGTCGTCGCCAAAAAGCAAAGGAACTATTGCAATGTTATTGCCGAATATCTTTTGCAAAAACGGAATTTCAACTTCCAAAGAATGCTCTGTTTGGTGCGGCTGAGCGTCAATTTTCAGCCAAGCGCTAAAATTTGCCAGACGCAAAATAAAATCCTTATCAACTGCCACAACCCCTAAGGGGGTTTGCCATACATCGCTGCCGTCGGCTATTACGGTATTAAAAAATTGCTGATGACTTCGGCCAATTAAAACAACCCGCTCAATATCCAGCCCCTGAACTGCTTTAAAAGCATAAGCCGCTACCCTACCCGAATAAATATACCCAGCGTGCGGCACAATTATAATTCGCGGCGTGTTAACTGTGGCTGCCTGCCCTGAACTTGTTGAAAGGGTTTGCTCGGCTTGCCGTAAATAATTGTCAATTACTGCGGCCAATTCTTTTTTATCAGCCGGGTAAAACTGACCGGCCATTGCCGGCTGACGGATGTTTTGATTTTTTAAATCTTGCATATTTTTATTATTATGCTGGCAAAGATAAACAATTATCACTGCCGCGATTACAAAAATTAAAAAAATAATTAAAATAATTTTGAGTTTTGGATTGTCATTTTGCATTTTGTTACATTTTGAATGTTGCATTTAAACAATTGTTCAGTTCCGATTATGGGGTTATGGGGAAAAGGGACAGGTGTTCACCTGTCTCCCACCTGTCCCCCGCCCATTCATCCTTGAATCGCGCCCCAAAGATTTTTTCCTTGTCCTGAATCCGTTGAAGGAGCGGCACAATCCCCTTTTACCCCGCCATAGTGCTTAGGGCATATATGATTTTTCCACACCCTCT
>CAYVXQ010000146.1:0-2030 GCA_964454625.1 uncultured Candidatus Saccharibacteria bacterium | reverse complement strand
AAATCATCTCATTTTTTGGCTTCTCAAGCTGATTCTAGTTCGAATCCTGTCCCCTAAGATTAAAAGCTAATTTTTATTCAGGTTTAGAGAGAGTAGATTCCGGTTTGGTGAACTCCTTGACTGGGAATTTCGGTAGAGCTTTTACTAAAAAGGCTCTCCAGATAGGACCTGCTATTACTATTCCAGGCTCTTTTTGCATTGGTGTATTGTCACTATTACCAACCCAGACTCCAACTACGATTGAAGGGGTATAACCAATGATCCAACCGTCTCGGAAATTATCAGTAGTTCCAGTTTTAGCTGCTACATCATAGTCTGGAAAATACATTACTGATTTTTTCCCAAATATGGGAGACCTTGCTTCGTTATCTGAAAGAATATCATTAATTAATCTGGCAATCTCGGTTTCTAAAACTCTTCTGGGAGTTTTTTTATTTTCTTCAATAATATTTCCTTGAGAATCTTCAATTCTCAAAATAGAAGTCGGAGGGACTTTGAATCCTTCGGTTGCGAACATGCCATAAGCTGAAACCATTTCAAGTAGTTTAACCTCTCCACCTCCTAAAACAATTGCTGGGCCATAATAAGAAGACGGTTTGTCTAAAGTGGTAATGCCAAATTTTTTGACATTCTCTAAACTTTCTTCCAGACCCGCCAAATAAAGCAAGACCTTAACAGAGGGAACATTTAGAGATTGGGCTAAAGCTTCTCTTAGGGTTACAGGTCCTCTGAATTTACCGTCATAGTTTTGAGGAATGTAGGGTTTGTTACCCCAAGTCCCAAAGTTAGTTTCTTCATCAACAACAATATATTTATCATCAAAACCTTTTTGAAAAGCAGTCGCATAAATAAAAGGTTTTAAAGCAGATCCTGGCTGTCTACCTATTTTATAAGTGGCGACATTAACTTTTGGGTCAAATAAACAATCAACCTCAGGAGTAGTTTCACATCCCTCGGGATAAGGCTTATCAAACCAATCGGCTGACCCCACCATAGCCAAAACCTCTCCGGTCTTTGGGTCAATTGCTACTAAAGAAGCATTATGGGCGTTATATTTTTTGATTCTTTCAATATTGTCCTGGATAGTTTTTTCAGCCGCCTCTTGCAGTTCCCAGTCCAAAGTAGTATAGACCCTGAATCCTCCTTCTTCTAAGAGATTTTTGCCATATCTTTCAAAAAGATACTCTTGAACATAAAACACAAAGTGGGGGGCCTTAATCGGCTGGGAGATCTTAGCAAAGTTTATTTCTTCTTTTTTGGCGGTTTCTGCCCCTTCTTTCGTCAAATAACCTTCTTGAATCATTCTGTCTAAAACATAATCTTTTCTGGCTAGCAGTTCTTCTTTATGGCCGCCGAAGGGCGAATAATAACTGGGGGCCTTAATTAAAGCAGCCAAAACAGCTGATTCTGCTATTGTTAATTCTTTGGCTGGTTTGTTGAAATAAGTTTTTGCTGCCGTCTCTACGCCATAAATGTTTATACCCAGAGGAATTTGATTTAAATACCATTCTAAAATTTGATCTTTTGAATAACGCCTTTCCAATTCCAAAGTCAAAATAATTTCTCTTATTTTCCTTTTAGGGGTTTTTTCTAAAGTTAGAAAAGTAGAACGAATAAGCTGTTGCGAAATTGTGGAACCGCCGTACATTGGTTTTTTAAGTCTCCAATTGATTTGGATAGCTCGAAGAATTCCCCGAAAATCTATTCCAAAATGAGAATAGAAATTAGAGTCTTCAGCAGAAATTACCGCTTGTTTTAAATGTTCGGGCACTTCACTCAAAGGAATAATCTCTCTTTTTTCCTCACCGTATAATTCATAAAGCAAGACTTCGCCAGTTCTATCAAAAATTTTAGTTGATTGGATAAAAGCCCTTTCAGTAAACTTTTCTGGCCGGGGAAGATCTTTGGCATAATAAATAAACAAAATTAAGAAACCAGAGATTAAAAGCAAAAAACAAGAAGTAAAAAAGACAAAAAGCCAGAGAATCACCCTCTTTTTTCTACTTTTTTTATAAACTTTTCGATAAAAT
>CAYVXQ010000145.1:0-2034 GCA_964454625.1 uncultured Candidatus Saccharibacteria bacterium | reverse complement strand
CATATTAAAAGCGACTATTGCCTAAATTCGGCACCGAAAGCGTTCGCTGATTTAAGTTATAACTATAATTGACTATGAAAAAATCAAATTCAATAATTTTATTCAAACAAAAGCAGGTTCGTCGTACTTGGGACGGGAAAAAAGAGCTTTGGTATTTTTCAATTATTGATGTCGTTGGAATATTGACCGATAGTCCGAGGCCAAGAAAATACTGGAATGCCTTAAAAACTAAGCTAAGACAGGAAGGAAGTGAGTTGTCCCAAAAAGTGGGACAACTGAAATTAGAATCCCCCGATGGAAAAAAATATCTTACCGATGTAGCCGATACTGAAACGATTTTAAGATTGATTCAATCTATTCCATCACCCAAAGCCGAGCCTTTTAAGCTTTGGCTGGCAAAAGTAGGTTATGAAAGGATAGAGGAGACCGAAGATCCAGAGCTTGCTTTTGATAGGGCGATGAAAACCTATTTGAAAAAAGGTTATTCAAAAGAGTGGATAAACCAACGACTGAAAAGTATTGAGGTGCGCAAAGAATTAACCGACGAATGGCAGGAACGGGGCATGAAAGAAGGACTGGCATATGCGATATTGACGGACGAAATTACAAGAGCCTGGGCTGATAAAAGCGTAAGGGATTACAAAAAATTCAAAGGGCTGAAAAAAGAAAACTTAAGAGACAATATGACAAACCTTGAATTGGTACTGAATATGCTTGCCGAAGCTTCAACGACGGAAATATCCAAGAAGAAAACCCCAAAGGGATTAGAAAACAATAAACAGGTAGCCAGAATGGGCGGCACTGCCGCAAAGAAAGCGAGAATTGAAATAGAAAAGCAAACGGGTGAAAGCGTGATTATCCCTAAAAATGCAAAAAGTTTAATAACAAAAGAAAAGAAATCATTACCCGATAAAGATAATAAATAGTATGGCAATACAAATCTTATCAAATCTCAATTATCCGATCGGCAACATAATCAACCAAGAGTTGCAAAATGCGAACTCGGCAAAAATGGCCGTTGCCTTTTTGAAATATTCCGGAGTAAAAGTTATTGAAAAAGCTTTGGATAGTTTTCTGAAAAATAATGGCGACATTGAAATTATCGCGGGGCTTGATTTCAAAACTACTGACCCTCAATCAATGCATTATTTTATCCAACTGCAAAAACAGGTTTCGGGTTTGAAATTTTATTGCTACGGCGATAAAGATGAAAATAAAACCAATGTGGTTTTTCATCCCAAGATATACCTTTTTGAGAAAGGCAGGGAAACTACAGGAATTGTAGGCAGTACAAATCTCACGCGCGGCGGTTTGCTGACCAATTTTGAAGTCAATGTTGTGATTAAAGAAACAAAGCCGCTTTATTTTTCACAACTTGAAGCGATTTACAATTCTGTCAAATTTACCGATTCCGTATTTTCGCCAGACGAAGAATATTTAGCGGGATACTCGGATGTTTACAAAGCGTTTTTGCAAAACGAAGAAAGAGCATTTAAGGATGAGGGCGTACAGAATGTTGTGCGTCAAATAAACAGGCGCGCGGAATTTTTACCCGGCACAGTGCCGTCAATAAAAAGTTTGATCATTGAGGTCATTAGGAAGGAACAAGCAAAGGGTATGGAGTCTGTACCACTCCAAACAATCTACGAAGAAGTCGAGAGGTTGGTGCAAGAGAAAAATTTGGCTTACAAAATGGACACATTCCGCAATTCTATAAGGGGTGAATTAAATAAGCACGAAGCAAATAGTAATCACCCGGACAATATGGATCTATTTGTTCGTTCTTCAGATCAAAAAGGATATTATTCATTAACTGAGAAAGGTAAAAATTATGCGGGAAGATAAAATGATTCAACAACAAACCTTCGAGTTACAAGCAAAGATTGAACGAGCGGTAAATCGTTCATCTGGGAGTATTGAAGACGAAAGCCGAGTTGATGATTTGCAGTATGAGTTACTGAAATATGAAGAAGCGACTGCGTAAAGATTCTGAACGAAAAAATTGACGAAAGGTCAGTTGATTTGATTTTTGCC
>CAYVXQ010000144.1:0-2036 GCA_964454625.1 uncultured Candidatus Saccharibacteria bacterium | reverse complement strand
TTCGGGCTGGTGCCCTCAGAATGACAATTTGAAGGGCAAACCCGTAAGTCCTAGTAATATTATTTTTTGAGAGAATAGAGGGGAATAGGTACGTACCTGTTCTCCTCTATCTGAGTTTATGATTCCTGTTTTTCCAATAAATCGTCTAAAAATTTTTCTATGGAGTCCTCGCCTTTAAAATCAAAAATCCAACTATCCCAAGTTAAATCTTTTTTCGTGAACTGAAAAGGAGTGCTGCCTTGTATTTTATGAAATGCCAGGCATTTTTCTGTTATCTGTTCGCCGTATTTTTTCTCCAATCTTCCACAAAAATCTGCCAATATTTTATTCCCCCGTAAAAGTCCAATCTTTAATAAGAAATCTTTGTACTTTCTTCCTATGTTTTGCCAATAATCAACTGCTTGCTCTTCGGTTATTATTTCCGCTTCAACTGACGGGATAAATTCTCCTGCATTTTCCATTTTTTCTATATTTTCTCCAAGCATTTATTTTCCGCAAATCCGTTAGAAATTACTTTATAACGAAATTCGCTAAAATTATTTTATCTCCAAACCCCTTAAGGCCTTTATTCGCTCCTCCACCGGAGGATGAGTTAAAAATAATTTTATCAACCAATTTGCCGACCTTTTACCTTTAAATGGCGAGGAAATGAATAGATGAGCCAGAGAATTATTTACTCTTCGCATTGATGTTGGGTCAGAGGCAATCTTTTCCAAAGCATCGGCTAAACCATCGGGATACCTCGTTAGCAAAGCGCCGCTCGCGTCGGCTAAAAACTCCCGTTTGCGGGAAATTGCCAGCTGAATTAAAGTAGCGGCAATCGGAGCTAAAATAGCCGCCACTAAACCCAATAAAACAATGATGGCATTGCCTCGGTTATCATCGTCGCCGCTTCCTCGGCCATAAAAACTAATCCGTAAAAAGAAATCCGACAAAATAGCTATAATGCCAACCAAAACAACCACCACGGTTTGCAAAAGCATATCCTTATTTTTGATATGGCTCAATTCATGGGCAATAACCCCCTCAAGCTCTGATTTGTTGAGTTTTTGTAAAAGTCCTGCGGTTACTGCCACCACAGCATGCTCGGCATTGCGGCCAGTGGCGAAAGCATTGGGTTGGGCTTCGGGCATAACATAGATTTTCGGCATAGGAATGCCCGAGGCAATACAAAGATTCTCCACAATATGGAAAAGTTCTCGGTTGTCTTCCTCTTTAATGGGCCTAGCGTGCATCATTGACAAAACCAACTTATCGCTCCACCAATAACTGCCAAAACTGGTTAAAACGCTAAAAATAACCGCGAAATACAAAATCGCCGGGCTTTGAAAATAGCGGCCGAATAACCAGCCCAAAGCAATAATTAAAATCAAAAAACCGGTTATCAATAACCATGTTTTACGAATGTTTGAATCAGCTTGAGAATATAAAGTCATTAAATTAAAATGTCTAAATCCTAATGACTAATGCCAAATAAAATGCCCGAGGTCCAATATCAAAATAAACTCATCACAATCGTTTGACATTTGTCATTGGATATTGGAAATTTTGTTAGACATTAAAAATTAGTCATTAGAAATTTACTTTGGGTGGTTCTTTTGCCGCTGGCTCCTCCAGTTCAAACAGCTCCATTGGTTTAAAACCAAATGTCTTGGCAATGATATTTGAGGGAAAACTTTCAATTTTAATGGCCAAATCCCGGACATTGCCATTATAAAATCTTCGCGCCGCTTGAACTTTATCCTCGGTGTCAGTGAGTTCTCGTTGCAATTCAAGAAAATTAACCGATGCCTTTAATTCCGGGTAGGCCTCGGAAACCGCAAAGAGCGATTTTAAGGTGGCGGATAAAACATTCTCGGCCTGGGCTTTTTCTGCTATGCCTTGGGCGGAAATTGCCTGGGCTCGCGCTTGAGTAACCTTTTCAAACAATTGACTTTCATGAGTGGCATAACCCTTAACCGTTGACACTAAATTTGGGATTAAATCATATCGCCTTTTTAGCTGCACTTCAATATCTGACCAGGCCTCTTTGGCTC
>CAYVXQ010000143.1:0-2058 GCA_964454625.1 uncultured Candidatus Saccharibacteria bacterium | reverse complement strand
TGCAAGATTTTTTCCGCCTTATCCAATCCGCTCACCGCGATCGTTTGTAAGGCACTCGGTGCCTTACACTTTTGCAGTTTTTGTTTTGTTCGCAAAACCGCTTCCATAACTCCGCCTGAAGTCCCGTAGATAACCCCAGCCCCGGAAAATTCGCCAAACGGGTTGTCTAAGGCAGTTGGTTCTATTTTAGCCAAGTCAATGTTATGTTTTTTGAAAAAACGAGCTAATTCGCGAGTAGTTAAAACATAATCAACCGGCGGCATATTGTCAATAAAAAATTCTTGCCGAGTTATTTCATATTTTTTGGCAATGCAAGGCATTATTGAAACATTGCAAATTTTTTCAGGCGATATATTATTTTGCTTTGCCCAATAGGTTTTTATGAGACCGCCTAAAATAATATGGGGCGGTCGGGTTGAGGCGAGGTGGGGGATTAGCTCTTTGTGATAAACCTCAACAAACCTAACCCAAGACGGACAGCACGAAGAAAATATCGGCAAGTTTTCTTTTTTATCCAGCCGAGCCAAGGCCTCTTTGGCTTCCTCAAAAGTTGTAAAGTCAGCGCCGCAAGAAGTGTCAAAAACATAATTGGCTCCCAATTGTTTTAAGCCAGCCGCTATTTGCCCGGTTAAATCAACACCCGGCTGTAAGCCAAACTCCTCGCCAATCGCTGTTCTAATTGATGGCGCGAATTGAAAAACAATTGTTTTGCTTTTATCTTTAAACGGCTCTTCAATCCGCTCAAACTCGCTCTCGCTTTCAAAAGCGCCCGCTGGGCAATGCATAATACATTGCCCGCAGAAAACACAAGGGTTTTCGTTATTGGGAACGATTTGCTGTAAGTTATCTTTTTTTATTATTTTCAAGTGGTTCACCTGCTGTTTTTCACAAACATCAACGCAGTTGCGGCAGTCAACGCATTTGGAAGAATCAAAGTTTAAAATGGCTTCGCCCGCCGTAGCCCCCAAGGCGAAGGCGGGAAAATTTGTCTTGCGGTCAGCAAAGCGGGTAATCTCCACATTATATTTTTTCGCTAATTTCAATAATTCGCAATTATAATCCCAGACACAATCCTCGCACTCCTCTTTGTGCTGGCTGAAAATAAGTTCCAAGTTTGTCTTACGCAATTTTTCAAGCTCGGCTGTCTCAGTGATAACCTCCATACCATCTTTAACCAATGTCGCGCAAGCGGTTTGGGGCAGGGGACAGCCCTTGACAGAAACCAAACACAGCCGGCAATCAGCTTTTGCCTCCAAATCCGGGTGCCAGCAAAGATGCGCTATGTCAATGCCATTTTCCAGCGCCACCTCTAAAACCGTCTGCCCCTGTCTTGCCTTAATTTTTTTCCCGTTGATTTTAATAACTATCATAAAATTATTTCATTTTATCATAAATTTGCCCCAGGAGGCAAAATAGTTGTAAAATCAAATAGTACGCGCTGATGTCATTCTGAGGGTAATCCCTCTTTGTCATTCTGAGGGTACTCCCGAAGAATCTCGATCTTGGAGCAAGGGATTCTTCGCCTGCTGGCTCAGAATGACGATGAACGCGCGGGTTTATAAACAATAAAAGTAATAGAAGCGAAAAAAATGCAAACATATAATTGGTACAGCCAGCTTGTTAAGCCCTCGTGGGCGCCGCCCGCCTATCTTTTTGGGCCGGTCTGGACATTTCTTTATATTCTCATCGCTCTTTCTTTTGGTTGGGTGTTTTATAAAATCATCGCTAAAAAATTGCCGCTCAAAACTGCTTTGCCGTTTATCTTAAACCTTATTTTCAATTTCGCTTTCACGCCGATTCAATTTGGCTTTAAAAATAATCTTTTAGCGGCTTGCGACATTTTGCTTGTTTTAGCCACGCTTGTTTGGCTAATAATTGTCATTGCGCGACAAGCGCGCTGGGTCGCCTATCTGCAAATCCCGTATTTGCTTTGGGTCTCTTTCGCCACTATCCTGCAGCTCACCGTCACATTTTTGAATAGATAACTATGAGCGAACTTAAATAAATAAAAATATGACACAAATGCCTGAAGAAAAATTTAGAGAAATTGAAAACCTT
>CAYVXQ010000142.1:0-2106 GCA_964454625.1 uncultured Candidatus Saccharibacteria bacterium | reverse complement strand
AAACAGCCACCACCGAAGGCTCTTGCAAAACCACCCCTTTTTTAGGGATAAAGACAACTGAATTGCAGGTTCCGAGGTCAATGCCAATTTTTCTTACCATACGATTTAATGTTAAACTAAAACTTAAATTTTAGCAAGTTTTTTCACCAAGAGTCCAACAACAATTACAAAATTCCTCCAATGATAAATAAAAGTTGATAACCTAAAAATCCGATAATTAACCCGGAAATTAGGGCGCCAAAAGCTATTCCCAGAGGAGAAAAAATAGTGTCAATGGTGCCGGCTTCTTCTGGTTCTGTTTTGAGGTTTCTAGAAACCAGGCCGGAACGACCGGCATTGCAAATCAAAGCGCCGGCAGATTTGCCAAGGTTAATAATTAAAACGCTTAAAAAATTTAAAACCGGCAGGGATAAGCCGAAAATAATTGAAAAGAAACCGGCAATCAACCCGCCCTGAAAAACATTTTTTTTCGCTGTTGATTTTTTCTAAACGCTTAATAAGTAAAAGAGACAACGGCGAAAACAAAACCGAAAAAACCGATATAAAAATTAAAATCAGTTCTTGAGACCAGACCAGTTGGTCTTTTAAAAATAAAACGAAAAAGGCGCGATAAAAACCGGCCAGGAGCAAAACCGAAAAAGAAATTAAAATAAATGGCAAAACAGTTTTTCTTTTTATGAATTGGAAAATCTTCTGGTAATTGTTTTTGGAATCTTCCCGTTTAAAACCGCCATCCACCAAGGGTCTGGCCGGTTTCTTTAGTTTAATAAAACAAAAGGCAGAAGTGAAAAGATGAACAATTAAACTAAACAGGAAAACGCCGGTAAAACCGAACTGCCAAACAAAAAAAGCGCCGACAGCCGGAGCTACAGCGTCAGCATAAAAAGGAGCAGAATAAAACCAACCGAAAGCAAGGTTATAGTTTTCTAAATTAGAACCTATTAAAACCGCTCTGGCCGAAACAAAAAATAAAGCAGCCGAAATTCCCAGCAGAACTTGCCAGAAATAAAATAGAGCAGGCGTTTGAATAAGAATCATTCCGGCAGCATAAAGAGCATAGCCTAAAATTCCCAGAGAAGCTAAAATGACCGGATTTATTTTATGATTTAAAAATCCAGCAATCGGAGCAAAAAGAGCAATGGGCAAATAAATTAATAAATAAGTATACCCTACTTCTGGCAAAGATAAACCTCTGACTACCAAAAATAAGGGGAAATATAAAGAAAAAAGTTTATAGCCAAACATCAAAAAGAAATGGGAAATCGTCGCATCCCTAGTAACCTTCTCAATTTTCGGCAAAATCGGCATATTAATTATTTTAGCAAATAAAATTGCGCTCAGCCAATGGCTGAGCGCCACGAAAACCAGGGTCAAACCCTGGCCAGCAGTTTTTCAGAGATTCGGCTCGCTTTTTGGCGCTGGAAGGCGGCGTCGTCTGGTTTCCCCTCAAAATCATCAATCTCGGCCAATCTCACCCTAATTTCAATAAATTTCCGGAGGACCCATTCCTTTTCTTTCATTCTCCATAGTTGTTTCATTAACTTCAATGCCTCGTCTCTCGGGGGACAATCAATACGCTGGATGCACTGGCCAGTGGCGATCCTTATCTGAAACACCTCTTCCCATAACTCACTAATTTCTCGCTTGAGCTCCTCGGCTCTCTCCATCTCTTGTTCTACCTCCCTCCCGTTAAAGTTCTATATTGACAAACAACTAAAAATATATTAGTGAATTGATTTAAATTTGTCAATTAGTATAATATAGGTGAAATGACTAAAAAAACGCGGACTATTTTATTTTTAATTTGTTTATTTTTATTTCTTTTAGCAGCTCCCTTAACCGTTTTTTATCCTCAGGGTTATCGTTTTGATTTTGAAACGAAAAAAATTACTCAAACCGGTGGACTATTTTTAAAAGTTATACCAAAACAGGTTGAAGTTTTTGTTGACGGAAAGTTAACAAAGAAAACTGATTTTTTCTTTGGTTCGGCTTTAATTGAAAATTTATTGCCAAAAAAATATAGAGTTTCAATTAAAAAAGAAAGGTGTCTTCCTTGGGAAAAAAATTTAGAAATAAGAGAGAAAGAGGTGACCGAAGCTAAAGACA
>CAYVXQ010000141.1:0-2120 GCA_964454625.1 uncultured Candidatus Saccharibacteria bacterium | reverse complement strand
GCGGAGAGCAGATTTTTTATTTTTTATAGATTTTGCCCGCGAGGACGAAGTCCGAGTAGTGCAAAATCGTGGATTTTTGTGGGGGTCAGACCTCCTGAAAACTTCTGAATGCAGCTTGGGGGAGGTCTGACCCCCACAAAAATCCACTCATTAACGATTTCTAATATGCCTAAAACAATTCAGCAAAAAGAAATAATAGTCGCTAATTTGAAAAAAAAGCTGGGCAAACAAAAAGCCAATGTTTTTTTGGATTTCGCCGGTGTTGATTGCAAAACCCTTTTTAAATTAAGAAACGAGCTCAAGGCGGCTCAATGCGGCTTAGAGGTGGTAAAAAAAACTCTTTTGAAAAAAGTTCTGGGGTTTTTGGGTCAGCAAGAAATTTATAAAAAAGTGAACGAGGTTAAGGGTCAATTGGCTTTAGCTTTTGCTTTTGAAGATGAGGTGAGCCCGGCAAAGATTTGCCGCAAGATTCAAAAAGAAAATGAAAAATTACAGATTTTAGGGGGCGTGTTCGCGGGTAAGTTCTGGGAAAAAGAAAAGATGCTGGAGTTAGCTGAGCTTCCTTCAAGGCAGGAATTGCTCGGCAGATTGGTAGGTAGTTTGCAGTCGCCGATAAACAATTTTGTTTATGTTTTGCAAGGAAATATTAAAGGTCTAATAACCGCTTTATCTGCGATAAAGTGGTAAATTCTAATATCTAAATCCGAAATCCTAAACAAATTCAAAATTCAAATATCAAAATCCAAAACCATTTTGAATTTTATATTTTAGTAATTTGAAATTGTTTAGGGTTTAGAGTTTAGGATTTAGGGTTTTAAATTTTTATGTCCGATGAAAAAGAAATCAGTGAAGTTCCCAAAAAATTTGAAAAATTAGTGGAAGAGATTGAAAAAATGTCGGTTATTGATTTGGCTGAATTGGTGAAAATTTTAGAGAAAAAATTTGGTGTTTCTGCAGTTCCTACTATGGTTACTAGCGCTCAACCGGCTACTGGCACTGCTCCAACCGCTGCTGAAGAAAAATCGTCTTTTAATGTTGTCTTAACCGGCGTGGGCGAAAAAAAGATTGACGTGATTAAGGTTTTAAGAGATATTACCCAGTTAGGTCTAAAAGAATCCAAGGATATGGTTGACGCTGCGGCCAGCGCTCCGCAGGTGGTTAAAGAAAATGTGAAAAAAGAAGAAGCGGAAGAAATGAAAAAGAAATTCATTGCCGCTGGCGCTGCCATTGAATTGAAATAATTATTTGTTAGCAAAAGCCCTTTCCAATTTTTATCAGAAGGGGTTTTGCTTTTTAATACACGGGCCTTGACATTACCATTTTCATAAGTAAAATTAAAACAATTGGTTCATTCCAATTGAATAGTTTTTATTTAGGTTTTATTTTTATTATTGGTTTTTATGAGTTGTTTCGCCTATTATAGGCGACCGTTTTTTCATTTGAGAGTTTGATCCTAGCTCAGGATGAACGTTGGCGGCGTGGATAAGGCATGCAAGTCGTGCGAATGCAGCTTGCAGCTTCCAGCCCTCAGCTATCGGCTTATGAGTGAATTTCGTTTTATGAAGCTTCGAGTTTATCAAGATGCGAAAACCCTACATCGTAAAATCGTTTTTCTAACCAAAGATTTTCCCAAAGAATTCCTTTATCTTAAAGATCAATTAAGAAGAGCTGTTCTTTCAGTGGCTCTAAATATCGCTGAAGGTTCCGCTAAAGATTCAGATAAAGATTTTAATCGTTATATTCAAAACGCGCTCGGTTTTATTTCCGAATCCGCAGCATGCGTTGATATAGCGAAAAATGAAAGTCTTATTTCTATAGATAAAGCAGATGAATGTTTACGAGATATTTTGCGTATCAAGGATTCACTAGGAGCTTTTTCGAAAACGCTAAAAAGCTGAAAGCGGAAGGCTGTAAGCTGTGAGCTGCGTTAGCGGCGAACGAGTTAGTAACACGTGGGAACATACCATTGAGACGGGAATAACTCCGTGAAAGCGGAGCTAATGCCCGATGGTCTCTGCCCGCAAGGGCAGAGTAAAGGTTTGGGCAACTAAACCGCTCAGTGAGTGGCCCGCGGCCTATCAGCTTGTTGGTGGGGTAATGGCCTACCAAGGCGATGACGG
>CAYVXQ010000140.1:0-2148 GCA_964454625.1 uncultured Candidatus Saccharibacteria bacterium | reverse complement strand
ACATCATTCAGCGGGAGCATCTCCCAGCAGCGGCCCGCCATATTATTACCCAAATCATCGCCAACCTCCAAACCAATCAAATCAGCGAGCTTGGTGCCAACATATCGGCCAACCGCGGCTGGCGCTTCTAAAACAACCTTATCAATAGCTCCGGCAATCGCGTCTTTGCCTTTATCATACCGCTTGCCAGCATCATCCCATGTATCTTCGGCTTCGTCCACAAATTCATAAACATCATCGGTCCAGCCGGCCGCATTAAACAAACTGTCAATGTACGGGTCGCCTAAAAAGGGCCAGAAAAGCCCGGCCGCGTCCATTAGACTGTTCACCTCTTTGCAACAAAGTTCTCCCTCCGGATGCTCTCCCTGAGCGCAGCCCTGAGTGATGGGCGATTTTGGCCGACAGGCTTTCTGTTCTAAACCGGGCATATTCGGCAATTTATAAGGCAAGGCATTAGCCAATAAATCAATTGGTGATTTTAATAACATTGTTTGGATTTCGTCCCAAACATCACTGCCTTCGCCCAACACTATCCCGCAATTAAGCGCTGGAAATGCCTCGCAAAGTTGAGTAATGATTTTTTTCTCAGCGCCGCCTGTTTCAACTTTAACAAAAACATTTTGCAATTGAGCAAGCAAGGGCGCTCTAAAAAGAGCGGCAATGTTTTGCGCTATTTCCGCGGCATATTCAGTTTGCTCAGCCAAGGTCTTGTCGCCTAACCAGCGATTTGCCATATCTGGGTTAGTCACCGCGCCTTTCAAAGCAACGGCCGCGTCATCTAAGGCGCCAACCGGGGTCTGGCCATAAAGATAGGCCAACAAACCATTTAGAAATTCCGGCCGCTCCGCGGGCATTAACTCATTTTCAATAAGTTCAAATAAAATCTGATATTCTTTGGGCCTAACATAATGCAATAATTCCTGGTCCAAGCCGAAAATCTGAGCCGGGCTATATTTAATATACTCGCAAAAAAGATAAGGAAATTTATACTCGTCAGACGCCGGGCTCTCGGTTAATTGATTAAGCGCCTCGGCAATGGTTGGCCTATCTAAACTCTCCATTGAATATAGGGGGCTGGAGCTGTATTTTTTTGCCACTTGCTGATAAATCACTTGAAAGGTGTAGTTCGGATATTTTTCTTTATAAGACGATTCTACTTTGTTACAAATTCCCACAACATCGCCAAAGCCCAAGGTCTGGCTGGGCGTTTTATCCAAGATATTAGTTGGGTCCCCTTTGCCGGCCGGCCGCAGTAAAGTGGCATTGCCTTTTTTAAATGGCTTAACAATGCCGTCAGGAATCAACACTAAAGCATCCTTAACTTTTCCGGGGCCTCCGGCTGCTCCTAATCGCCATAACACCAAAACCTTTAACCAGACATCATTATTCATTTCATTAACACTATCCAAGGTAATGTAATCCTGAGCATTGCTTGCCGTAACTTCTGCCCAGTTGATTTCTCTGGCTTCTGTCACTTTTTTAATTTCTCCTTTGTTGTCTAAAACCGGAAAATAAATTCTGAGCCAGCGATATGTTTCAATTTCGTCTTGCCGTCGTTGGTTGGTTCTTGTTTCCACTGGCCCTATGTCCGACTCTATTGCAGAGGCAAGCATAAAATAAGCCGTGGAATCATTTAGCAAGATATTGCATTGCTCGCAGGTATTTTTAATCTCAGTTGTGCAGCTTGGATTTGGGTCGTTTTGCAATGTCTTAACTAACGCGTCGCCGCTCTTGCCCAAACAAGCGCCTTGGCATTTGGGCCCAGCGGCCGGGTCCTCGGCGTTTTTATCAACCAGGCCGCAACCCATTGCCAACAAACTCTTGATAATCGCGCCAACTGTTTGACCCACTAATGGCAATGACTCATCGCTGCCCAAAGGATTCTGACAAGCGCCCCAAATAAACGGGCAATAATAACGATACAAGTCATGATTGCCCCCGGCTTGAGCTATTTCGGCCGGGTCAAAATCCGGAAAAGTTATTGCGCCAAAAGAATAATCGCCAACAGATATGGGTCTTTGTGTTTTTAAGCCATTGCATTTTTCAAGCAAAGAAACCTTCCCATCGCCAACAATGCCAAAATTGCCTGAATCATCAACCCCGATTATTTTGCCGCACAAAACATCAGTTGGCGTGCCATTAACTATG
>CAYVXQ010000139.1:0-2217 GCA_964454625.1 uncultured Candidatus Saccharibacteria bacterium | reverse complement strand
AATATTCGCTCAAACTTTTTCCTGGCAGTGTGTCATAGCTTATAGCGAAATAACTTTTGAAATTAATTTTTTGAGCCGCGGGGTCGTTGAGTTGCTCATCGGCCTTAACAGCCATTGCCGAAGATCCTATTGCTGGCACGGTTTGCCGCCAACCTTCGGGAATATTAATCTCAAAATCATCGGTTGCTAATTTATTTTGTGGCTGTTCAGGGCTCGTCTGATTATTCGTTTCAAATTGACCCGCTGACGTAGTATTTTCAACAGGATTGGCTGATAATTTATTTTTTTGGATAAAATAAAAGCCAGCTGCTATAGCCATAACTGCAACCACCATAATTATAATTATAATAACAATTTTGTTTTTCATAATTTTATATTTATTTAATTTATATAATACGACCTTTAAGTTTTGCCCGCCCTTGCCTCCTTTAACAGATTTTTCAAGCTAATAAATTTTTATTTGGCGGGATTTTGAAGGTAATTTTTTGGAAAAACAATCGGCCTTTTCAGCCGTTTTGCCAGCTTTTTCCTGGCGTCGCCAGCAATGTCACACCCGGACTTGGCATCGCTTTTCAATTTCGGAATGCCTTGCGAGTTTTCATTGCGGTGGATTTCCGTAGTGGTGCGTTCGCCAAGCATACTAAAAATCAATTCAAAATCATCCATATGGTCTCTTAAATTTTCCCGCCTTAAGCCCTTTAATTTTTGATACTCGCTCGGTGTTACGCCAAAGGTGGCTTTGGAAATTTCTGCGGTTAAAATTTCATAATCTCGCTGTTCTTTGGCACCCCGTTTTTTCCACTCATCGGTTAATTCCTCGCGAATAGCAATGCCCCGCATTCGTTTTTCAATCCAGTCATCAGAATAGCCCTTTAATTTATAGAGCATTCTAGTTCTTTTTGTTGCTAATTCCGGATTTTCTATTTCTTGTATTCGCTCATAGCCAACTTTTGCCAACCATCTTTTGAACGGCTCGGCTTTGAGAGACGGAATTGATTGGATAAGGCGAAAAATACCCTCGGTATTGGCGCAATTCATTTTTTGTTTTCCACCTTTTGTGGGCACTTCAAGGGTATGGACAATTTGTCCATACCCTTTTGATAACTCTTCATCTCTGGCACGCATTTTATTGATATAATCTTTAACATTAACACTGTCAGTTAGCGCCAAAACTACATCCTCAACTACAAACCACCATTCGTTGTTAAAAATGGTTCTCCGGATTTTTTTGCCCTTAAACAAAGCGATTTTTGTTGAAATAATTTCTTGGCTCACAAAACACTGAGCATTTTAATTCTTTTATAAATTAACTTTGCTGGTCTATTTTTAAAGTAATTCGAATGCATTTCGCCGCCTGCGGCGGCGAGGGTTTGGCCAAAAATTCCGAACCGAAATTCTGAACTTTGACAATTTCAAATTTTTCTTTGGAGACAATTTTTTTCGAATCTAAAGCGGACGACCGATAAGAACACTAATAACTCTAAAGATACTATAGAAAATAGTTAATTGCCAAACAAGATGCGTTACCGTGATGTAAAAGCCGGGTAGAAAAATAAAACTATGGAGGACTCCGGCGTTCACTCTTTTTTTCCACCAATATATAAACGCAAGAGAAAAAAGCGCGGGCAGGAAATAAGGAAAAATGGAACGTTCCCAAATAAGATTGATACTAATAGGAAAACTGATTATACCAACTATTGCGGCTAAAATCAGAAAAGTTAAAACATTTTTTCTAACTTCTAGTGGGTTGGCTGTAGCGAGAAAGTTTTCTTTTTGATAACGAAAAGAAAAAAGAGCAAACAAAAGGATGAAAGAAAAAATTATTTTTAAGATTTGCAGATATTGGGATGTTCCCAACACTGAAGACCCGATCATCCCCAAAGTCGCAAGTATTCCCAGAAAATAAACGATGTAATATGCATTGGGTTCTCGTAGACGATAAGCCCTAAAAACTTTTATGAAAAAAATTACTTCCAAAATACTGACAATCAAAAAGACTATATATAAGACACCTCTGCTCGGGTCAAAAGTGTTCAAAAATTTTTGTAGACCTAAAGCCAAAGTTAGAGCTGACGAAAAAACAATTGGGGCAAATAAAAGAATTAACCCACTTGCAAATGATGTTTTTCTAAATAGCTGATTCATATGATTTTATTAAAAATGCTTAAAAATTTTCTTTTCCCAAAATGCAGAATCGCCAACTGATTTTTTCGCCCA
>CAYVXQ010000138.1:0-2268 GCA_964454625.1 uncultured Candidatus Saccharibacteria bacterium | reverse complement strand
AACAAAACGTGCACAATTTCTGGATGCGCTCGAGAAACGCAAACTTCCGGACCGTGCGGCGTTATTCGGACTTCTTTTATATATACTTTAAGCCGTTGACCAATACGGTATCTTTCCCGATATACCTGCTCCATAGACGGCATTACACCAATAGTTGGCCCAAGATCCACGTAAACTGTTCTAAATTCCATTCTTTGAATCGTACCGCTCACTACTTTGCCTTCCTTACCCTTAAAGGTATTAAACACCATATTCTTTTCCGCTTCACGAATTCTCTGTACAATAACTTGCTTAGCGGTTTGCGCGGCAATACGACCAAAATGGATTTCTTTTGGTGTTACCTCCGTAGTAATTGTCTCCCCGACCTTGATTCCTTTTTTAATTTTTTTCGCGTCCTTCAAAAGAATTTCTCGCTGCGGTTTTTTCATATCTTCTTCTTTCGCAACAACATCCTTAATGTCAAAAATTTTACTGCGGCCAGTTTTCATATCGAAAACCGCGGTGGTGTTTTGTCCCTTCATTCCGTAATCCTTGCGAAAAGCCGCCGCGATTGCCGCGTTGATTGTTTCAACCACTTCCTCTTTTTTCAAACCCTTCTCTTCGCAAATTTGGTCTACCGCTAATTCAAATTCACTTAACATAAATTATTGATGAGATCCCTCGACGCCTCCCGATTTGAATCGGGATTTGCTCGGGATGACGATTTGTGTAACTATGAATAAAATCATAGCACAAATCGTCAATTAAAAAACCGAATTATATAATCATAATTCGGTCTATACATACTATACAATATACTTAAAAATAAATCAAGAGATTTTACGATCATGGGTTTATTCGCCAATAGCATTAAAAATGTGCCTTATTTTAGCCATTTTATGCTCATTATCCAGCTTTAGTGCCAGAACATCGATACGAAATTTTCGATCTTCAATTTTATGCTCTTTTAAAAACCATTGCACTGTACGAATAATTTTATGTTGCTTTTGCCGTGTCACGGCCTCTTCAGGCTCACCGAATTTTTCCGACATCCTTGCCTTCACCTCAAAAAATACCACCGTCCCCTTTTCCTCAAGCGCCACGATATCTATTTCGCCAGTTTTCTTTTTATAATTTTTCGCGAGTATTTGATAATTATTTTTCAACAAATATTTTACAGCTAGACCTTCTCCAAAATTTCCTTGCTCGCGCGTACTCACATTCATGTTTTTTTTACTTCGCGATTGTTAATAAAAACGCATAATGATATTGGTCCGTCGTTAAATCATTTAAATATTCAAAGCTCGCCTCTTTTGCTTCTTTCAACAACTGCTCCTTGCCAATTCTTAAAGAAAAATGCGGACCAAAAGGCAAGGCTTCTTTTTTCCAATCAACAACAACAAGCTTGCCGCCATCACGCAATATTCTTTTTGCTTCCAGAAAAACTACGCGCCGATTTTTTATTTGATGCAAAGTACTGGCCAAAACTGCGAAGTCAATAGATTCGTCGGCAATCTTCATGCTACGCGATTTTTCAAGGTTTGCCCAGACAAGCTTAAGATTATGCACTCCCCACATTTTTGCCGCGCTCCTTAAAGCCAACAGAACCTCTCTTTGAATATCTACCGCAAAAACTTTTCCCTTGGAACCAACTAGGCGCGTAGCGCTTTGGACAAAATGCCCGGCGCCGCAGCCAAGTTCCGCCAAAAATTGTTCTTCCGTCAAACCCGCCTCAATTAAAACATCTTTTGGATTAAAAAATGAGGGTGTCTTTTTTATTGATTGAAAAAGCATAGAATTAGATTATTTTTATATTATACCACCTTTTTATAAAAACTGCCACACGAATTAAATATCCATAATTCATTATGGCAAAACATCCAAAACACAAAACCCCTCTCACTATGAAAGGGGTTTTGTTCACCCCGTACACATCCCGTGTCGGGGCCTGCCCCCCGACATCAGATGTCGGGGGGTCTGCCGTTTATGAGTCTGTAGACAAGAAAAGTTTCCCAGTAGCAAAAAAGCGATGCTGTTTTGCCCTTGGTTGAAGCTTTCCTTGCTGTCTACAGACTAATAAAAAACAGACAAAACTATTTGGCTTAAATCCGTCCCGACATGTGATGTACGGGGTAAACCCCGACATAAGATGTACGGGGTAAACCATTTTCAAAGAACAGCATAGTTTAGCAAATGATTTAATTTTTGTCAAGAGATTTTTATCTTTATTAGCAATTTTGGCTTATTTTAGCCAAAATGTTTTTTGACAAAACTCTCTCTTTCTTTTTT
>CAYVXQ010000137.1:0-2283 GCA_964454625.1 uncultured Candidatus Saccharibacteria bacterium | reverse complement strand
GAAATCATCAATAATTGTCGGAAATTGCTGGCAGCTTATAAAAATGGCGAGTTGGGGCAAACGAAAATGCCCGAGGATAGTAACCCGGGATTTAGCGATAATCAAATAGAGGAGCGGCTGGCGTATTTTACTTTGCCCATGGCTTTGAATTATCAGCGAGACAGCTATAAACTATGGCAGGCGGCTCGGGCAACCTATCAGGATAAAGCCACAAAAAAAGTTTTTTCTTTAAGCGATGTTGCGGCAATGAGCGAAGCGGACTTACGAGAGAATTTATTAAAATATAAGCTGGCTTTACAACCTAACAGACATTGTGATATTTGGAAAAGAATTTCAAAAACTGTTTTTGATAATTGGGGGTCATTTGCAAATTTTTTTGAAACAGCAGACAATGATTTTTTGAAAATAAAAGATATTGTTCAAGGCAAATGCAAAAAAGATTTTCCATATCTATCCGGCCCGAAGATTTTTCATTATTGGAGTTTTATTATCAGTACTTACGGCCGAATACCTTTGGTTAATAGGGATTTTATTGAGATAGCCCCTGATACCCATATTACAAAATGCTCGGTTTTGTTAGGAGTTATTACTCAAGACGAAGTGCAAAAATTATCCAAAAGCCAAATTTCCCAAAAATGGCGCGAATTATTGGACGGCTCGGGCATTGCTCCCATTGATCTGCACCCGCCCCTCTGGTTTTGGAGCCGCAACGGGTTTATATTCAAATTAAATAAATAATAAAATAGCGTTTGACAAATAGCGTTGCTAAATGTATAGTGCACTTAACATTTAGGAATATCAAAAAATATGTTTTTTATTGAAAGAAAAATTTATCAATTAGTTAAAAAGCACTTAGCCCAAAAGCAAGTATCAGTTATCACTGGAATGAGGCGAACAGGTAAGACAACTTTGATCAAGAAATTGTTGGACGATATTGCCTCCGATAACAAGCTCTATCTTGACTTGCAACGGCTTGACAATAGGGATTTGTTTTTGGAAAAAAATTACGAAAATGTTTTGCGAGCATTGGCTGAAAAAGGACTTGATTTTTCAAAGCGAGCATATATCGCCATTGATGAATTACAATTAGTTCCTGAGGCAATAAGCGTTTTGAAGTATTTATACGACCACCATAAAATTAAATTTTTAGTTACGGGTTCCAGCTCGTTTTATTTAAAAAATCTTTTTTCCGAATCGCTGTCTGGCAGGAAAAAGATTTTTGAACTTTATCCTTTGGACTTTGGAGAATTTTTAACTTTTAAGAATGTAAAATACATTGATTTTGATTTTTTTAAAAATGACTTTTTAGATTCTTCATACGAACGATTAAAAAGATACTATGAGGAATTTATAAAATTTGGCGGGTTTCCCGAAGTGGTTTTGGCAAAAAGCATAACTCAAAAAAAGGATCTGCTGGCTGACATTTTAAGTTCTTACATCAATATAGACATAAAGGCGTTGGCTGATTTGAAAAACGACCGAGATTTTTATAATTTGATAAAATTGTTGGCAGGCAGAATTGGCGCTAAATTGGACTCGGCAAAAATTTCTCGGCTGGCTGGTATTGCTCGTCCAACGGTTCAGAATTACATTGATTTATTGGAGAAAAGTTATCTTATTAAACGAGTATCAGTTTTTACCAAAAGACCGGACAGGGAAATCGTTAAAGCGCAAAAACTTTATTTTTGCGACAATGGTTTGGCAAATTTGCTTTATGATTTAGATGGCGGGCTTCAATTTGAAAACGCGATTTTCAACCAGTTGAGTCAAAAAGGCGACATTAGATATTATGGATTAAAGAGTGGCCGAGAGATTGATTTTATTTTCAACAAAACAGTGGCTTTTGAGGTTAAGGAATCGCCCATGGATTTTGATTTAAAAAATCTGCGGGGCTTAGCAAAAATCGCCGGGATTAAGACAATACGATTGATTGGTCGCTACCCGGTGCCTAAATTTAGAAATTATACCTGGGGCGGCGATATTAGATAAAAACACTATGCAAACAGAATACGAAGCTACTTTTGAGAATATAGATAAAGACGAAATTAGGGAGCGGCTGAAAATGGCTGGGGCGGTTTTAGTAAAGCCCGAGGGTTTGATGAAAAGATATACTTTTAATTTGCCAAAGGGTCTTGAGCATAAGGATAAGTTTTTGCGGGTTAGGAACGAGGGCGATAAAATCACTATGGGTTTGAAAATTGTGCCGACCGGACATTGCCATTGATGAGCAAAAAGAGATTAGTTTTGATGTTGATAATTTTGATAAAGCAACGGAATTTTTAA
>CAYVXQ010000136.1:0-2315 GCA_964454625.1 uncultured Candidatus Saccharibacteria bacterium | reverse complement strand
TTGCCGCTTGTTGGCATGATGATTTTCTTAACCAGCCTGATAATATCTATCTTTACTCTTAAATTATTTTTCTACCGAAAAAAATTATTATTAAATTATCTAAAACCATAAAATTATGACTAAAGAAAAACAAGACCGAGATATTTTTAAATGGTTAATTATTGGTCTGGCTGGCTTGGCAATTTTAGTTTTAATTTTCAGCGCCGGGGTTTTTATCGGCGGATTAAAAGCGAAATTTTCTTACCGTTGGGCTGAAAACTATCATCGAAATTTTGCCGGGCCAAAAACCGGATTTATGAGCGATTGGCGCAAAATGCCGCTTATGCACGGAGATTTTATTGAAGGACACGGGGTATTCGGAGAAATTATTGAGATGCAGGAAAACAGCTTTGTTATTAAAGGCCGGGGAAATATAGAAAAAATAGTTTTAATTAAACAAGATACGGTTATTAACAAAAAAAGCGATTTAACAGTTGGCGACCAAGTGGTTGTTATTGGCTCGCCGAATAATAATGGTCAGATTGAAGCAAAACTAATTAGAGTTTTTAATAGATAATTATGTTTTCCAAAATATCAAAATTCGTCTTTAGTCATAAAATCATGAGCGGAGTGATTTTTTTGATAATTATTTTTAGCGGCTATTTCGGCTATCAAGCGCTGGCTAAAGATAAAAACTCTGTCCGTTATGCCACAGCTACTGTAGAAAAAGGAACGCTGGTTGTTTCTGTTTCCGGCTCGGGACAGGTTTCAGCTTTAGACGAGCTGGATATTAAATCTAAAATCAAAAGCGATGTTTTGTTGGTTTATGTTAAAAAAGGCGAAGAAGTTAAAAAAGGCAAGCTGATTGCCAGTTTAGACAGCGCTGATTTTCAAAAAGCAACAAGGGAGGCGCAAGATTCTCTTGAAACAGCTCAACTTGAATTAGATGATTTGTTAAGCCAGGCTGACGAACTCACACTTTTAAAAGCTGAAAACACTGTTATTCAGGCACGAAATTCTTTGGAAAAATTAAAAATGGATCAAGCCAGAGCGCATCAAAACGCCTTAGACCTTATAGAACAATCAGAAAAAGACATTTCTTTTGGCTATTCAAAGAACTCTTGAAGACAGCCGCGAAGCCAAATCAGAGGCAGAGCAAGACCTTGCTGAAATGGAGAAAATCCAACCCCTGAATCTGCAGGAAGCTGAAATAAACCTGCAGGAAAAAGAGAGACGGCATTATTACTGATATTAATATTAAAAAAAACGATGCGGTTTCTGTGAGCCAAGCCATAGCTAATATTATTACTCCTCAAAAAATAGCCGAAATAACGCTTAACGAAATTGATGCCGTTAAAATCAAAATTGGACAAAAAGCAAACATAACTTTTGACGCGGTTGATGATTTAAATATTACCGGAGAAGTGGTGGAAGCAGATACTCTTGGCACAACAACGCAGGGTGTAGTAACTTTTGGCGTTAAAATTTCTTTTGACACGCAAGACGACAGAATCAAGCCCGGCATGAGCTTGTCAACTGAAATTATTACTGATGCCAAGCAAAATGTTCTTGTTGTGCCGAGTTCAGCAATTAAACAACAAGACAGCGCTTCGTATGTTCAAGTCGCTGACGGCTCTGCTGTTGCCAGCGCTCTTGTTTTGCCGGCTAGTTTTCGCTCCCAGTTTGTTCAAACAGGTTTGTCTAATGACACAATGACCGAGATTCTTGACGGACTTGAACAGGGCGATATTATTGTGACTCAAATAATAAGTCAAAATCAAAATTCAAATCAATCATTAAAAACAAATAGCAATCAAGCGCAAATGCGCCAAACGCAGCAGCAAATACAGCGGATGATGCGCTAAAATTATGTTAGAACTTCAAGGTATTACTAAAATTTATCAAAGCAACAATGTTAAAACCGAGGCGCTTAAAAATGTTTCTTTTAATATCAAAGATGGCGAATTTGTGGCGATTATGGGGCCGTCTGGCTCGGGCAAATCAACTTTAATGCATATTATCGGCTGTCTTGATACTGCGACAAGCGGAAAATATTTTTTTGATAATCAAGATGTGTCAAAATTATCTGATGACGAACTGGCTGATATCAGAAAAAACAAAATTGGTTTTGTTTTCCAGAGCTTTAATTTATTGCCGCGGGCAACAGTCCTGCGCAATGTTTATTTACCTCTTGTTTATACTGATATTTCAAAAATCCAGCGGGGAAAACAAGCTAAAAATGCTTTGCAAAACGCTGGTTTAGAAGAGTCGCATTTTAATCACCCATGAAAAATATATCGCTCAAAAAGCGCAAAGAATTATTTATTTGCGAGAGC
>CAYVXQ010000135.1:0-2368 GCA_964454625.1 uncultured Candidatus Saccharibacteria bacterium | reverse complement strand
TGCGCTTTTGGATAGTCAACTTAGTGCTAGCCATCATCGGCGTAGCCATTAGATTATTAGGATAAATATAAAAAATGTTAAAAACATACTTTGAAAATATCTTAAAAAACTACAAAACAGGGGATACAACCGAGGCGAGTTTTTATGTTGTGTTGCAAAAATTCATTGAAAATTTCGCGCAAATTCAGAAAATTGACCTTACCATAACCCCTCAGCCAAAACTTACAGAAAGTGGCATACCCGATTTTGTTATTAGAAAAAGTAAAGAATTAATTGGCTATATTGAAGCCAAAGATATTGGCAAAAATTTAGAAAACCTTGAATACACAGAGCAAATTAAAAAATATAAAAATAATTTTGATAATTTTATTTTAACTAATTATTTTGATTTTTGGCTTTGGCGAGGCAAGGAGCAAAAATGGGTAATGAAGGTTTCAACAACTAAAGGCGCGAAAGTGGCCTTAAATCTTCAACAAACGCCGCCAATTATTAATGAAAACGACCTTGAAAATTTACTAACTGCTTTTCTAAATTTCAATATCCCAGAAAGAAAAACTGCTAAGTTATTGGCAAAGGACTTGGCAATAAAGGCCCGGCTAATTCCAGCCCACATTGTTGAAGAATTGAATAAGGACGAGCAAACCGAAATTGGCCGTATTTATGAAGCGTTCAGGCATTTCTTGATTGCTTACTTATCCAAAGAACAATTTGCTGATATTTACGCTCAAACAATCGCTTATGGGCTTTTTATGGCACGCTTGCAACATAACGGTAGTGGTTTTAACCGATTTTTAGCCCAGCAATACTTACCAAAAACAATAACGGTCTTAAAAGATACTTTTTCTTTAATTTCTGGAACAAACTTGCCCAATTCCTTAAACTGGATAATTGACGATATTGCCACTATTTTGGCTTATTGCGATATCAACAAAATAAAAAATGACCTTAAGGAAAAAACAGGAGGAAACGACCCTTTAATTCATTTTTACGAGACATTCTTAAAAGAATACAACCCTAAAGAAAAAAAGCACATGGGCGTCTATTATACGCCTTTGCCCGTTGTTTCTTATATTACCCGCTCAATCAATATCTTACTCAAAGAAAAATTTAACAAACCGCTTGGCTTTGCCGATGAAACAGTAACAATTTTAGACCCAGCCAGCGGCACATTGACTTTTCCCGCCAAAGCCATTGAAATTGCTAAAAATGAAATTGATCAAAGCGACAAAGCGGGTACTTGGTTTGATGTCGCAAAAAACCATATCTTAAAAAATTTTTACGCCTTTGAACTTTTAATGGCACCGTATATTATCGGCCACCTGAAAGCGTCTTTGCTTTTAGAAAATTTTGGTTACAAAATACAAGAAAATGAAAGGTTTAATCTGTTTTTAACCAACACCTTGGATTTAAGCGAGGTTGAACAAACTAACATGCCTTTTGCCGCCGGGCTTTCCGAAGAAGCAACAAAAGCCAAAGAGGTAAAAGAAAAAATTCCTGTCTTGGTTATAATGGGCAACCCGCCCTATTCCGGAGTATCGCGCAACACAGGAGATTGGATTTTAGAAAAAATAGACGACTACAAGCAAGTGGCAGGAAAACCACTGGACGAGCGCAATCCAAAATGGTTGCAAGATGATTATGTGAAATTTTTTCGTTTTAGCCAGTGGAAAATTGAACAAGCCGGGCAGGGCATTTTGGGCTTTATTACCAATCATGCTTGGCTGGACAACCCAACATTTAGAGGGATGCGTTATTCTTTAATGCAAACTTTTGACGAGATTTATATTTTGAATTTACACGGAAATAACAAAAAAAAAGAAAAAACACCCCAAGGCGAAAAAGATGAAAATGTTTTTGACATTCAACAAGGCGTTAATATTGTTTTAATGATAAAAAATGTAAAACAAAACAATAAACCAACCATAAAATATCTTGATTTGTGGGGCTTAAGAGGCGCTAAATATGAATTTTTGGAAACGCATAGCATAAAAAATACCAAGTGGCAGAATTTAGAACCCAAAGAGCCATATTATTTTTTGATTAGCCGAAACACAAAGGGCGAAAGGGATTATGAAAAATTTATCAGCGTGGCTGAAATTTTCCCAGTCCATAGTGTTGGCGTGGTAACAGCCCGAGATAATTTCGTAATTGATTATAATAAAGAAGGGCTAAAAGCCCGCATTGATATTTTACGCGGCCAGCGAGAAAGCGATGAATTTATTAAGCAAAATTATAACCTGCGAGACAAACTGACCTTTTTAACTAAAGCTCGCCAAAAAATTCGGGACTTAGCCACCACTGATTACGAAAATTGTTTTACTAAAATCTTATATCGGCCATTTGACGAAAGATGGATTTTTTATCACTC
>CAYVXQ010000134.1:0-2393 GCA_964454625.1 uncultured Candidatus Saccharibacteria bacterium | reverse complement strand
CTTTGGAAATTTATAAAACCACGGGCAATTTTAAGAAAGAATACAAATATACTTTGGGTGAGAAATTAAAAACAATTAGCGCTGACTTGTTGGATTTGATTGTTTTAGCCAATAGCGCTTCAGAAAAAAAAGAATTTTTGCGAACATTGGACAATCGGCTGGAAACCTTAAGAATTCATATTCGCCTATCTTTTGACTTAAAAATTCTTGGGCCGGGCAAGTTAGAAATTATTAACAAGCAAATTGAAGAAATTGGCCGCCAAATTGGCGGCTGGCAGAAATGGGCAAAGCAATAAATTTGTTTTTCCATTCCTGCCAGAGTTTTCAAACCTACGGGTTTGAAAAGAGTGCAGATACAAGGGAATTCAGCCCTTTTCCCTTCCTTTCGCGGGGAGGATATTTGAGAAACAGCTTACTTTGCATAAAAGATAGCTTGCGGTTTCTGAAAAGCAAAAGGGCAAACGGTTTGGGAGTGGCTTTCCGAGCCGCACAACAACAACAATGCGCGGATAGCTGGCAACAACGGGTGCTCCAACTTCAATAATGACAATGCCAACAATAGCTACCGCTTCAGGGCTGTCTTTCGCCCTAAAATTCCCTCTTGTTCTTTCAAAAACCTTAAAACTTCGGGTTTGATAATGAAAGACGCAAAACTGTTAGTTTTTGGCGCAAGATATTTTTTCAGCTCCTTAAAATAGCAAAAGTAAATTTTTTTGCGTAATCGTAAGGAATGGCAATGTTGAAAATGGCCAAAGTAGGAATTGATGGTGGCTTAGGCTTTTTGCAAAAAAGCAAGCGAAGGGATTTCTTTGGGGAAAACAAGCGGCAGAGAGATTTGCGGGTTTGCTTGTTCTGGCTGGTATTGGGTTTTTGGCGCAAGAATTTTATTCAAATAATGGAGTTTCCGTTTTAAGCTAACAACTACCCTGCGTCGGCTTAAAGAATAGGTTGGCTTGGTAATGTAGCCCAAAAAATTAATGCCATTTTGGACGGTTTGGGTTACTTGTTTTTTAGGGTGGAGCTTTAAGGCAAGACGGATTTTCAAAAAATTATCAATTTGATTTTTCCATTGCGAAAGTTGTTGGGGGTCTTGATGAAGCAAAAGCAGGTCGTCCATATAGCGGAAATAGTAGCGACATTTAAGATTGTGTTTGATGAATTGGTCAAGGTCGTTTAAGTAGACATTGGCGAAAAATTGGCTGGTGAGATTGCCAATTGGCAAGCCCTTGCCCCTTGGGGCGTAAAAAAGCGATTTATGGGGCGGGATGTTCTGGAATAATTTGTGGCCGCCGCGTATGCTAAAATTGTCAGTTGGGTTTTGAAAAATTATTTTGTCAGCGAGCCATAAAATTTCGCGATTATGGCAAAATTGTTTAACTTGATTAAAAAGGATTTGTTTGTCAATGTTGACAAAAAAGCTGTAAATGTCGGTTTGTAGATAATAAAGCGTCTGGTTGACGAATTGGGCTTGGCGAAGAGTTTTTTGCAGGTATTTTATGGCTTTGTGAGCGCCCTTTTCTTTGCGGCAAGCAAAAGAATGAAAAATAAATTTTTTTTCAAAAATCGGTTCAAGATAGGCAACGAGCAGGTGGTGGACAATACGGTCTCTAAAATCAGCGGCCCAGACCTCGCGCAGTTTTGGGTCGGTGATAACAAAGCAGGTGTATGGGCCTGGAGAGTAAGTATGGTTTTGCAGTTCCTTTTCTAATTTCAATAAGCCCTTTTCAAAATGAATTTCAAAAGCAGCCGCAGATAAAGTTTTCCGTTTATTAGAGCGGCATTGGTAATAGGATTTAAGCAGATTCGTAAAAGAAAAAATAATGTTTGGCAAAAAAAATAAAATTTTATATTTAATTATTATAGCAATTTGTTTTGTGGCTATTTTGTTTTTTGCTATTCAATATGTTTTTGCCGCAAACAATGGCAATAGTTTTGGTTATGCTTGGGGCGAGGGAATTGGCTGGATTAGGTTTGACGGGACTGATTATGCTAGCGGGTCTTATGGGGCAACTGTGCCAACCGCAGACGGCGGGACTTTGACTGGTTATGTTTGGGCCGAGGACATGGGCTGGATACATCTGTCTGGTTCGTGCGACGAGGCCGGCGGGTGCCCAAGCGGGGCAGATACCTATGGCGTTGTTTCAACGCAAACCGGCTGTTCAGTGGGCTGGGCTTGTTTATCCGGATATGCTTGGGGCGAGGGAGTGGGCTGGTTGCGGTTTGCCGCCACAAGCTCAACCTACGCCAATGACGGAGCAGACACTTATGGCGTCTATATTGACGCTAACGGTAAGTTTCAGGGCTATGCCTGGGCCGAGGACGGGGGCTGGATACATATGTCTGGCTCGTGCGACGAGGCCGGCGGGTGCCCAAGCGGGGCAGATACCTATGGC
>CAYVXQ010000133.1:0-2394 GCA_964454625.1 uncultured Candidatus Saccharibacteria bacterium | reverse complement strand
TGGAAGGCGAAGACGGAGAAGTGCGTAGATTTTTGAGCGGGACTGATTTTCAAAACTTAAAAAAACCTCCTTGCTGTTTGATGCCTCATAATCTTCACGGAAGAGTTTAATTCTTTCTTTAGGATTATAATTTTTTTTTACTTCTCTGCATCTTACACATCTGCACCTTAAACCTCTTTTTTGCATTTCTTTTTGAACTATTTCTCTTAAATTTAAAACCTTAGAGCCGCCTTCAATAATGTCGGTTGAAGGAATATCACGAATTATTCTTTCCACGCGGCACCAATAAGGAATATGTTTTTTTATCTCAATTAATAATCGCAAAAGTTCTTTTCGTGTGTAGGGTTTGTATTTTTTTGCTTGATAAAGCCGATGCAAAGCCGTGTTTTTAATCAAAGCCAAAGGATAAATTTTTAAATAATCGGGCTTGAAATCGGGATTTTCAAACAACTCACAAAACATAGCCGCGTCTTTTTTTAAGTTAGACCCGTAAAGATCGGGCATTATTTGGTAAGATATTTTGAAGCCGGCATTTTTCAGCAATCGGGTTGCCGTGATTGTAGCATCAACATTATGTCCGCGCTGATTTTGACTTAAAATATCATCATATAGGGTTTGAACGCCCAGCTCTACTTTAGTAATACCTAATTCTCGCATTTGTTTAATCTCGGATGGATTGATAAAATCCGGCCTTGTTTCCACGGCAATCCCTACCGCCCGGCATTTTGCTTTCTCGTTTTTTTGTTGTAATTTACAGAGCTTACAGAGACCACCTCTCTGGAAGCTTCTATATAGGTGGTCTCTGTAAGCTTCTCCGCAAGCTCCAATTCTTGATTCTTGATTCTTGATTCTTTTATTGAAGTTGTTGCACGCCCTGAAGCACTCTGTTATAAACCATCTTTGATATGTTTTTGGGTAATATGACCACGTTCCTCCAATAATGCGAATTTCAATTTTGTCTGTGGGGTGGCCGGTTTCTTTTAAAGCCCGAAGCCGCATTATAACTTGTTGGTATGGATTAAACTTATTAACAATGGCTCGCTGCACCGCTGGTTCGTTTTTGAGATAGCTTTTAGGGACATTTTTTTCCTGGGGGCAAAAAATGCACTTACCGGGGCAAGGATAGGGTTTGGTTAAAACAGAAACATTAACAATTCCCGAGAGCGAGCGAACAGGCCTTTTCCGTAGTAAAATTTCTAAAAGCGGCGAAGAGTTAAAGCCCTCCCTTTTTTTAGCGGTAGTTTCGTGGTAGATTTTAAGTAGCTCTGAGTTTTTAAGTATTGTTAAGCCGTATTTTTTGGCAATTCGGCGCTTGAAGCAATCTAAATCCGCCCTGGTTTGTATAGAGCTTTTACTAAGTTCGCTGGTAATTATTTTTTTAAGCTTTTTTTCTATCGGATTAGTCATGGCTTTTATTTACGATTTATGATTTAGGATTTACGAATAATCTTAAATCTTAAATTATAAATGAACTTATAGCGAATAAAGCGTGTTTTGTCTTTGTCATCCTGAACGAAGTGAAGGATCTCTGACAGCCAAGCAAAGAGATTCTTCGCTACGTTCAGAATGACATTCTGGGGTTTACTCGCTATAAGTTCAATCTTAAATTATAAATCATGAAAATTGAGTACGCTCAACAATTATTAAATAAGGTTCGCGATGATTATAATCAAATTGCTGAGGATTTTTCAAATACCAGAGTTCAAATTTGGCCTGAAATAGCGACTTTATTTGATTATATCAAAAAAGGCGGTAAAGTGTTGGATTTGGGATGTGGTAATGGCAGGTTTGTTAAAATAATTAAAGAAAAAGGCGGGGAATATTTTGGAACAGATGTTTCAGAAAAGTTAATTGAAACTGCAAAGAAAAATTATCCCAATGAAAAATTTCAAATTAATGAGCCGCTAAAATTACTATTTTTTGATGGATATTTTGATATTATTTATTCAATCGCGGTTTTTCACCATATTCCGGCAAAAGAGTTGCGTCTGAGGTTTTTAGAAGAGGCAAAACGGGTCTTAAAACTAAGCGGGCTTTTGGTATTAACTGTTTGGAAGCCAAAAGATAAGCAGGAAAAATGCCTTAAAATTAAATTTTTAGCGAAGAAAATTTTTGGTTTATCCGGCGGGCTGGATTTCGGAGATGTTATTGAGCCATGGTTTGGTAAGAATAAGGGCGAAAGGTACTTCCATTGTTTTTCAGAAAAAGAATTAACAAATTTAGCAAGAGAGGCTGGCTTTGAAATTGTTAAAAGCGGCATTATTAGAAATGAAAAAGGCAATAGAAACAATTTTTACCTTGTTTGTAAGAAAAATTAAGGCGGGAAGATATGGACATTATGATTTAGGACTTACGGGTTTGCCCTTCAAATTGTCATTCTGAGGGCACCAGCCC
>CAYVXQ010000132.1:0-2426 GCA_964454625.1 uncultured Candidatus Saccharibacteria bacterium | reverse complement strand
AAAGGAATTGCTGGCGCTTTTGATTGGCGATAATTTTGAAGTTGTTGTCAGCTCTTATGAGGAGGATAATACTTTGGCTTTATCGCCGAAGGATTTGGTTTTGTTTCACTCGTTGCAAAAAGCCAGAGATGTGGCTCAAAAATTGTCCGAAGGCATTGTGATTTCCGCTGATGTGGTGGTTGTTTTGGGTAAGGAAATTTTCGGCAAGCCAGCCACCCCAGAGGAGGCAAAAGAAATGCTTACAAAAATGAGCAGGAAAAGCATTGATGCTATTTCGGGCTTGGCGGTTATTGATGTTGAAACAAAAAAAGAGCTGCAGGATTTTGAAATTACCAAAGTGAAATTCAAAGAAATGACCGCAAAAGAGATTGATGATTATGTAGCAACTGGTCAGTCGCTGGATAAGGCGGGAGCTTTTGGCATTCAGGGCAAGGCCGCTGTTTTAATTGAAGGGCTTGAAGGCGATTACTCCAACATCTTGGGTTTGCCATTATTCAAACTGGGCAAATTGCTGGCTCAAACAGGCATTAACATTTTTGATTACAAGTAGTTTACCGGGGATCGTCCCCGGTAAACCGGTAAATAACGTTAATTAATAAATTATGCAGCATATTGCCATAATGAAGAAGGACTGGGGCTTGACTGACAAGGTTTTATCGGGCGAGAAAACGGTTGAGTCAAGATGGTATAAATTTAAACGCCCGCCGTGGGATAAGGTGCGAGCAGGGGATTGTGTTTATTTTAAAGATACAGGCGGCTCGGTAAGAGTTAAAGCCGAGGTGAAAAAGGTTTTGCAATTCGCTGATTTAACGCCGCAAAAAACTGAGGAGATTTTAAGGCAATACGGCCAAGCGGATTTAGGAGCCAAAGAAATAATGCCAGCAATTCGCCAATATGTTCAAGGTAAAAATTATTGCCTGCTGGTATTCTTAAAAAATCCTGAAAAAGTGAAGCCGCCATTTGACATCAACAAAACCGGCTTTGGCGCGATGTCTGCCTGGCTCACAATTGATGATGTAAAGAAAATTAAAATTTAAGGCAATACTAACGAAAGCTTGGGCACAAAAGACACAATTGACAAAGCCAAGCAAAAGGGCATTCCGGTAAAGGTTTATAATTACACAATTCCGCCAAGTGATAATTTTGATAAAATAAATGTCGTTTTTAATTGATTATTTTTGTTATGCTTAATATTTTTTTGGTAAGATAAGATGATTTCAAAAAATATGTCAGCGATTTTTTTAACTTCAACCGGTTTGAGCAACGCAATCACGCGCGAGGAAATTTTGGCTGAGACAGGGGATATAAAGCAAAAAGCAGTGGCTATTATCACTACGGCTGACGATAAAAAGAGCTTTCCAAGAAATTATTTTGTAGTGTTTGCAACCCGAGTTCAAACACTAATGTGTTTGAACTCGGGTTGCAAACTAAATATTTTTTTAAAAAACAATAAGGGGGAGGTTTTAGGTTTGAAAGGCGCAAGGGGTGGAGCATATGATGGATTTTATGATCTGCCAGGAGGGAGAATTGACATTGATGAATTTGAGGTGCCGTTTGAAAACATTATAAGAAGAGAGTTGCAAGAAGAAATTGGTAATGTTGATTTTGATTTGATTCTAAAGCCAGTAGCTTTGGGCCGAAATGAAAATCCTATTAAAATGGCTATTTTAGAAGGGGCTAAAATGTATTTATATGGCGCAAAAAGAAAATAATAACTTAAAGCCAGAGAGAATCTTTTCGGTGGGCCAGTATATTGAGGCGGTTAATATCGCTTTGGACAGGTTTAAGGTGAAAATAACCGGCGAGGTAACCGAGGTGAAAGTGGCCGCCAGCGGGCACTGCTATTTTACATTAAAAGATAAGGATGCAAACAATGCTTTAGATTGCATTATCTGGAAATATAATTATGGTATTTGCGGGGTGAAATTAGAAGAGGGCCTAGAAGTTATCTTGTCGGGCAAGGGCCGCCTTTATAATGTTAGCGGCCGATTTAGCTTTGTGGCTGATACAGTTGAATTAAAGGGCGAGGGCGCTTTGAAAAGGGCATACGAGCAGTTAAAAAATAAACTGGAGGCAGAAGGGGTTTTTGTTGAAGAAAGGAAGAAGCCCTTGCCGGAATATCCGCAAGATATTGGCGTTATCACCTCAAAACACGGAGCCGTGATAAACGATTTGCTGACCAACTTGGGCCAGTTTGGTTTTAAGATAAAAATAGTTGACTCAAGGGTAGAAGGCCAGGAGGCCATAAGCGATTTACTGGGGGCAGTTAAACAATTTAAAAAGCAAAAGATTGATGTTTTGGTGATAATGCGGGGCGGCGGTTCATTGGAATCATTGCAGGCCTTTAATAATGAAATGTTGGTTAGAGCCATTGTTGATTTTCCTTGTCCGGTGATTAGCGCTATTGGCCATGACAAAGATGTGCC
>CAYVXQ010000131.1:0-2435 GCA_964454625.1 uncultured Candidatus Saccharibacteria bacterium | reverse complement strand
CAAATGACAAAGCGAATACCAATACACTTAGGATACATTTTTTGTAAAACATGCTGCATTAAAAGTTCAAAGTTTAAAGGTTAAAGGTTGAAGCTAAAACCTTAGAACTTACAAGCTTTTTTAATTTTAAATGATAAATTTTAAATTTTAAATAAATTTTTAAATTCTTGAATGTTAAATGTTATTTTCTACAGCTTCTAATAATTTTAGAAAAAATCAGATTTAGCTCCCCTGCTTCTTTCCAAAGCTTTCTTGCCTCCTCTTTTAAAGATGCTTCTGCTTTAACAACCATTCTTAGCCAGTGCTTGGTTTCCCTGGCTTCTCTTTTGCTAATTCCAATTTTATGAATAAAGTCTTTCTTTGAATCGGCTCCATTAGCTTCCATATAATTAGCGCCTACCGATGTTCCGGCTTTTACTAACTGATTGATCAGTGAAATTGTAATGGCATTTTTAGGTATCTTTTTTGAAAATTCAATAATATCCTCACCAAATTTTTGAGTTCTTTCCTCTAAATCGTATTTGTTTGATAATTGATTCATTGAAAATTGATTGTCCCGCCGTAGCGGGATCCCGCTTTAGCGGGAAAAATTTAAAATTGAAAATTGTAAATTTACCACGGTATAATCTCCCGCCATTTGGGATATCTCATTACTGGTATGCCATTTGCATCAGTTCGGGACTTTGTGCAGCAGTAAGTAGTCTGAGTGGCATCGCAGACTTGTAAAGAAACATCGGCTCTGCCGTCAGAAGGTCGGGTTTTCCATTTGACGCCAACCGGGTCGGCCGAAACGCCTTGCTCGGTGCAGGTGTCATAGGTTTCGGGTTGACCCTCTGTCCCGTCTAAACAAGTGGTGTCTGCGCAAGTTCCATCAGAGCAGCGACAACAGTTGGTCGCTCCTTCAAATGTCCAGGTTCTGCTGCCGCAGGAAATTATCTCATCAGAACTATTATAGCATTTGCTGTAGGCAGAAGCACTATAATTAACATCGTCATAAAAAGAGGCAAATTCATTGGTTCTGATGGTAAGAGGAGACCAGGCAAAATCAGGAGCGGGATAAGCCTTCTGGGGCGTGGTAAATCCATCGCTGTCAACGGCCCAGCTTGACCAGCCCGAAGCCGCCTGGCATTTGACCCGCCAGCAATAAGTGGTGTTCCAGGAAAAATTATAAGTCGTGGTATAAGATTGGCTGGCGCTGGAATCAGAAACATTTTCCAAAAGCCCGGTGGAAAAATCAACGCTAACGCAGTCAGCGGCCGCTCCTTTGCCTTTTATCTGAATCTGGCGGCCGGTCTGGGTTTGCGAGCAAGTCCAATTCAAAACCGGATGCCGGGAATCAGCACAATAAGCCCAGGATTCGCTTGTGTTTGAGCAGCTCGGGCCACAGACACCGGTTAGGGTGGTTGTCACCTGGTAATCAATTGGCCCGGTCGTGCCGTCAGATTTATCATTGACAGCCAGCCAGCCGACAACCCCTTCGCTTACCGAAGGACTGCCGGCCCAAGCCCAACCCTCAAATTCACTATTGGCTGAATTTAAGGAAACATAATAATCCGGAGTTCCGCCTTCTCTTTGGAGTTTTACCCAGCCGTCCCAGCCGCTGCTGCCAGCGCCGGCTGACAAAAATTTTGCCCAGCCCCGAAATTTACAATTACTATTATCTAATTTGGCAATATAGTCCTGCGAAGCATCATTAAACGGTGCGGCTGGCGGAGTGCCGGTATTTGCTTTTTGAAAAGAAAGCCAGCCAAGATTTTCTGACCAGGCGTATCCGGATAAACTATTATCAACTGAACTGATATTTAACCCATAATCTATAGCGCTCGTGCCGCCAAAAGACAACCAGCCAATAACATCAGAACCCCAAGCCCAGCCGCCGATACTGGCGCCGGAAAAATAAGTGCTGTAATCCGAAGTATCGCAATCAGCAAGATAGCAACTAAATTTAAGCCAGCCGTCCCAGCCGGAAATCCCGGTGGCCGACAAAAATCTTGCCCAGCCGGTGAGTTTTGTACTGACTTTTTTGGCAATATAGTCTTCGGTTCCATTATAAGGCAGAGCTGGCGGTTCTTTTGAAAAGTTGCAGTAATTTCCGGTACCGCATTCAGAATCCTGAACGCAATATTGAGCATTATTATTAGAGCAGGCCTTTTGGTCCGAAGCGTTAAAAGAAAGCCAGCCGACGCTGTCAGACCAGGCGTAGCCGGAAAGCACACCAGTTGTGGTATTGATTGTAACTTTGTAATTGGAAACTAAATCGCAGCCGTCGCGGCTGTCAACGCAAGTTTCTCCACCCGGACAATCGGCGTCAATCGCGCAAAATTGATTTGTTGTTGAACAAACATTATTGTCAGCGCAATTAAACGAGAGCCAGCCGATATTGTCAGACCAAGCGTAGCCGGACATATCGCCGCTTGTGGAATTCCAGGAAGCCA
>CAYVXQ010000130.1:0-2477 GCA_964454625.1 uncultured Candidatus Saccharibacteria bacterium | reverse complement strand
AAAAATTGAGAAAAAACAATAAAAAATAATGGAGAGGGGGAAAGGAAAATGAAAATTGGTATTACAAAATTTGGTGAGGCGGCACAGTGGATTTTAACCGTAGTCAATACTTTGCACAGCTACTTCGATAAACTGCCAACACCAGCAAAGGAGCGTATGCCCAAGTGGTTTGGGCTAACAAGAGATGATGAGGAGATATTCGCTGGATTTCTGGGAAGTCTAAGTTTAGATGACCAGAAAATTCTTAATGAGTTTTTGTATAAGAAATGTAAAGATTACGAGCGTAGAAGCTTTGTGTTCGTAGTTGCTGGCATTCCTTCCAGTGAAGAATTGATTGAAGAGAAAACAAGTAAAGATGGATCAAAGGTGTCTAAAATCAAAAAGGTAAAACAGGGCAGAGAATTTCTAGTTAACTTTATTAAATTTCTTGATGCTAATGGTGTGGACGCTGGCTACAAACTCTGTATCGGCGCACGTATTATCTTCGATAATCCTTTGCATCAGCGAATGATTAAGAGATGGCGGGAGGGTAATGCCTGGATCAGAGCGAACATTCTTGATCCTCTCGGCATTGAGAGTATTAAAGATATAAATGTCGAAAACTGCCTAAAACTCGTTAAAAAAATTGACGACAAGTACGGGAAGATGATTTTCAATGCCATTGACCCACATCTTGAAACGGTCAGGGAATGGAACGCCATGCAACAAAAAGGTAACTGGTTTCAACAGCATTTCTGCCCATGGAGACTTTTCCGCAAACCGATAATACTCGGCAGTATCCGACAGCCAGAGGAAAAAGAAGAATTTTTCATCGATATCGACATTGATCATAGAAATAATTTCATCGATATCTAACTATGGCTGACTTAATCAGACCATAACAACACAAAGGAGGCAGTCATGCGTAATATTTGGACATTAATTAGAAACGCATTTAGTATCCTCAGGGATGCTTACTCGGTAATTCGCGCGCAATTCCCCGGATTTGTTCTTTGGGGCTTGTTTCTGCCGATACTGCTATCAATACTTTTTGCGTGGTTCGGTTGGAACATTGTTAACATCATCTTTTCGATTTTGATTCCATTTGTGGGAGCATACATATTCTCTCACCCGGGAGTAATTGGTGGTATTATCGCCGTTGGAGCAGGCAGTAGCCCGCGCCATCCGATAGACAACACTTATAATCTCACGACTATGGTAGCTCGGGCAATAGGGCATTATGTGTTCTTCCTTTCAATTTGGTTTTTCATTATCGGAACCTGGGGAATCGGCCGTAATCATGGCAACACCATTGTTATCCTGGCGGTGCTCATGATCCTTTACATGATTTCGCTTGCCTGGGCAATCACCGCGACCTGGATGCACAAGTTAATTTTTACTTATGCTTGCGCTGTGCTTGTCATAAATGTCGCTGGTTTAATCCCAGCAACAACTTATAACAAAGTTATTGGCGTAGACCCATTCGCCTATTTCCGCACATCCTTGGTAGATAAGCAGCTAGTGAAGGTCGAGGAAACGGCGGCGAACACCACAGACAAGCACCACCGTTGGCTGCTCAACCACGTTGAGCGAAAAATAAGCGGTCTGCCCGATAATACGGATGTTAATGAGGTCAATAAAAGACAAATAGACCTCCGTATTAAAATGGCAACAGTGGAACAAATTAAAGAGGAACGGAATCGCAATTCCTTGCTCGGCTTGTATAAGCGAGTAAGAAATTCGTTTCGGAGTCCGAATGGGATTGAAGGCGCGGAAGATAATCCGGAAATTAGAATTATTAAACACAGTGACAAGGTCTGGGAGATTGAGTTCTTAACTGACCAAATGACTACTGTTCTTCGGCGATGGCCAACCGGGGCAACAATTGTCTTCGCTGGTTACAAAAATGGCGAAGTAACAAGAAATGATCCAGCCGGTGGAGATGTCCCGTTTTATCTGCCAGTTGGCATACCACTCGGCAGAACCGTTGACACTTCGCTCATCGCAAAATACAAAATGGGCGGAAAAATATTATTAAATTTCAGCTAGAGAAGGGGGGAAATTAAAGCTGAAATCGAGGGATAGCGCTTGGCGTGATTCCCTCTTTTTTTTTATTTATTTTTATGCTATAGTTTATATAATCTAATATAATCAAACCGTTATTATGAAATTAAAAATTATTTTTCTTTTTTTGCTATTGTCCATTTGTTTCATTCCGTCATTAGGACTAAATGCTGGTACATGCACTCGGGACACTGAAATTGCTGGATCATGCACGACAAACGCAAATTGTCTGAGCGGATATACTTGCGAAACATCTCCTACTGCTGGTGGTACCGTCTCCCTTTCCGACCCCCTTAGCTTGCCAAAAGACCAAACGGCCATTCCCACCCTCCTCGGCAATGTCATCAATGCCATCCTTGGCATTGTCGGCTCACTGGCTTTAGTAATGTTTATCTACGGCGGCATTATTTGGATGACTTCTTCTGGCAACGCCG
>CAYVXQ010000129.1:0-2487 GCA_964454625.1 uncultured Candidatus Saccharibacteria bacterium | reverse complement strand
CTTCTCGGTTTTTTCCTTTCTGGCTTCTTCCTTTTTCTCTTTTTTCTCAATAACGGCAGCTGTGATAATTTCAAGGCCCGGGAAAGAAACCGATTGGTCTATTAAAGATATTATATAGCAATCCCGTTTGGCGAAGATCGTTTCCTCAACTTTTCCAAGGATATTATTAATTTTAGCCAATGGCTGACCGGCTTTAATAAATTCGCCGGGTTTTGCCAAATATTCTATTATTCCGGCTTCATTGCTTACAACATCTCCGGTTAATTCCAATTTGCCATCTGTTTTGATTTTTGTTTCCGAAACCCATAATCCCTCCTCAAACTGAATCATGTCAAAATACGCCAAAAGGTTTTTTAATCCCCTTGTTCCGATCCTGACAAAACCTTCATGAATTACGTTCGGCCCTCCCAGCTCTACTAAAAAAGCGGGAATTTGGGCCCTATTAACAAGGGCGGCGGTTAAACTTTTATCCAGACTATATTTTTTATAACCCTCTTCCTCCAAATCATAGGTTACCGTAACTCCGAATTTTTCGGCCAAAATCCAGCTTTTTTCGATAGTTTCAATTATTCCCGTCCTTGCTCCAACGGGCCTATCAATAATAATATATGGAATGGAATTTAGAGTGTCCGAATGCAAATCAACAACCAAATCGGGCTTGGTTTCCGCAATGCTGTTAAATACGGCGTTGGTCAAACGTTCGGTTGTGTCTCCCGCATTATCCCCGGGAAAATTTCTGTTAATATCCTCCCCGTCATAGGGATTTTCTCGTTTTACCATTTCAAATCCCAGGGGATTTATTACCGGCGCGGCGTATAAAGCCCCCTTTTTAAGGGGATTTCTCTTCAAAAAGTTGAAAATTCTGTGGATAACTTCAATGCCCGTTACTTCATTTCCGTGGGTTGCGCCGCAAAGCCAAATAGTCGGCCCCGGCTCCTTGGCCCGTTCAATCAGTATCGGCAACCTTCTTTCCGACAAGTCTATTCCCTTTAAAATGGTGGTGTATTTGACTTCCATCATATATTGATATTAGCACAAACTGCCCAAAAAGTAAAAGGTGGGGCATTTTAACAAAAAACAGGAAAATTTTCCCTGTTTTTACAATATCTTAAAATTCTCAAAGCAAAAGACATAGGACCTAATCAAAGGAAGTTTTTCTATACGAATATATCCAACCGAGAGCCGACTACGCTTTTAAATTATTCGTATGGGCGCATTCGTAGTTGCGCTATTCGCATGCAATAAAAAAGGGCCTCTTTGAGGCCGCTTTTTAATCCAAGAGCTTAAGCATTTCTTCCATTTCTTCCGAAATCCAGAAACGTCCAAGTTTAACCCCCCTAATAATTCCATCGGAATCAATAAAGAAAGTCATCGGCGTGGTCCAAACATGATAACTTTTGCCGATTAAACCATCCTTATCCAGTAAAATTGGGAATGTGTAATGCCCAACTTCATCAAAGTATTTTTCCTCAAGAATTTTAATCCGGTCGGCTCTTCCATTAATATCAACAGTGATTACTGCTACGCTCCCGGTATTTTCTTTGCATTCGTCGCTATAATACCACTCGCGAATAATAGGAAATTCTCCCATACAGGCCCCGCAATAAGTTGTCCAAAGGTTAAGCACTGTCTTTTTACCCTTAAAATCGCTTAAAGAAATTGTCTGTCCTTTGTTTGGCGATTCGGGATTATCATCCTGATAAGACGGCAGGGTAAAATCCGGGGCTCGCTTGCCGACTTCATAACCAAAAGGAATTTCATAATCGGTGCGGAACGTATACTCGGCCGAGGCGGCCCAATTTTCGCTTTCATCCGCTGATTTGGCTCGGAAATAATAAGTCGCGCCCGGCTCAAGTCCTGTCAGTTTAAATTTATGTTCGGTGACTAAATTTCTCTCAAACAAACATTTATAATCGCATTCCGGGGTTGTCCCGCATTCAAGGAGTCCTCTTGCCGGTTCGTCTGTTATCCATGTTATTACAGCGCTACGGTCGGTTATTTTTTCAATTTTAACTTCAGAGATTACTGGAGGAATCGGATCTTTAAGCTTAAAACAAGCAATAACGCTTTTATTTGAATCCATCTCAACATAAATAACCGCCGAAGTATCCGTAATATCGCCATTCCAATAATAAAAATCATAACCCTGAGCAGGAACTGCCTCAATCTTTACCAGCGCGCCGGAGACATATGCTCTTTCCCGCGCTTCCCCATTGGGACATACAAAAACCTTGCCTCCTTCTTCAGGATTAACATTTACATCCAGAGTATAAGTCAAAACAGGTTCGCATTCTTTCTGACAACCGCCAAAACCTATTGCCAGAAGAACGGCAATCAACACGCACCATATCATTCTTTTCTTCATTTCTGTTTCCCTCCTTTTCAAAGATCCTCTCCATCCTTTTTACACGAAAATAAATAATTTGTCAAGCCCCTGTATAATGCCACCCAATTTTGGACTCCAGAGGCATTTTAAACAATTGATTG
>CAYVXQ010000128.1:0-2494 GCA_964454625.1 uncultured Candidatus Saccharibacteria bacterium | reverse complement strand
TTCAATGATTTTTTTAGGGTTTAAAAATAATTTTTCTTTGAGCTGCGCTTCTGATAAAACACCCTGCAAAACCAGACCATAACAAAGCGGCAAAAACGAACGAAACCCGGCAATGCCGGTGAGCCGCGGCTCGGGCGCAAAATCGCTGGCAATCACATCAATCGTGCCATCAGCCAAGCCCTGCCTTATCGCTGAAATATCTTCGCGAGACCCTAATGGCGGATTAACCTTAACATCTAAATCCAAAGAAGTATAGGTAAAATAATGCGGGCAGGTTTCGCAGGTGAAATTCAAACCGCTTTTTTTAGCTTTCTTAATTAAATCAACACTGGATTTTTGGCTAACATGCTGGATGTGCAATTTACCGCCTGTTTTACGCAATACTTGCAGGTATTTTTTAATAAAGTCCGTTTCAAGATAAGGCCTTTTCACGCCAACTTCATAAGTCGGGCTGCAATGCGCCATTACCAATACGCCTTTTTTCAAAATCGCTGCCAGTAATCTAAAATTAGCCAAATATTTTCCGTCATCACTGAATCCTACCACTCAAGGCCTGATTTTATCAAGATTAACTAATTTCCTGCCAGCTAAACTTTTGGTAATAGCGGCCACCGGCAATGCCTGACAATATCTCTTGGCTTTCAACGACCGCTTAATAATTTCCACATTATCCATTGGCGGCTGGCTGTTGGCCATATAAACCACAAGGTTAATTCCGCTTTCTTGAGCGATTTTAGTATGTTAGGCAATATCGCCCCTTAAATGCGTATGTAAATCAATAATTGGATAGGCAAATTTCATTTGATTTGGCATAAAAAATTTATAGAGACCACCTCTCTGTAAATTCTACTTTTCCACTTTAAAAATTTTACCGTGGCCGGGAATAATATAGTCAGCCAGGTCTAAAAGTTTGCGGCGGCTTCTTAAAAGAGCCGCTTTGTTCTTAACAAACGGGTCTTTTAATTTGAGCAAACTTTTTCGGTCGGTTTTTTGTTGTTGCTCGTTCCACCACCAAAAAACATCACCCGCCACTGCCACCTTGCCCTTGGCAGTTTGCACCAATAAAGAACAATGCTCATGGGCATGGCCGGGGGTTTTGATAATTTTGATGTTTGTTTTGGGCAACCTGTCGCCCGAGTAATCAATTATTGTATCGCCTCGGCTGATTGTCTCGCCATTATAAATATCATTAGTTGGGAAAAACCGTATATTTAACAAATGGTCTAAATGATAATGAGTGAGAAAAATAATGTCTATGTTCGAGGGCCCAATCCTCTCTTTTCTTAAGGCGCCAAGAGCGCTCTGGCGTTAGCCCCCGGGTCAACCAAAATTTTAGTGTTGCCATCAAACACTAAAACAGAACTGGGAGATGCTTAGTGCCCTTTTTTTCTACGGTAAGCATAACCCTGGACTAAAATTTTAATTTCGGCCATAGTATTTAATGATTACAAACCCATAAGTCCTAAATTTATATTACTACATCTTGGTTTTTGCCTCAATGCTGTGCTAAAATAAAATTAAAAATATGCCAATTTTAACGGAAAATAGAAAAGCGCTATTTAACTACAAAGAGTTAGAAAAATTTCAAGCCGGCATTGTCTTAACCGGCCAAGAAGTGAAGTCAATCAGAAGCGGACACTTAGGGTTGACTGGTTCTTTTGTGATTCTTAAAGGTGAAGAGATTTTTTGGATTGGCGCTCGCATTCCGGCTTATCAGCCCAAAAACCTAAGAGAGGACTATAACCCCGAAAGAACCCGCAAATTGCTTTTAACTAAACCAGAAATTAAACGACTAATTGGCCAAGTAAGGCAAAAGGGCTTGACGATGATACCAACAAAAGTGTATACTGATGGCAATAAAATCAAGCTGGAATTTATTTTAGCCAAAGGCAAAAGCAAGATTGACAAACGAGAGAAAATTAAAAAACGCGAGGCCGAACGTGAGATAAAACGAGCGCTGAAAAGATAGGCGATTACGGGGACGTATTGATTTGACAGCAGTTAAGCTGGAATAAGCAGGTGGAGCTCCAAAAACTCCTTAAACTTCTGGAAAAAAATAAGTGCTAACATATTCAAAGTTGAGCAACCCGCTTTCGCTTTAGCTTAAGCGGCATCCAAACCGTTGATTCCCGGTAGGCGGTGCGGGTGTTATATTATCGGGATAGGCCAAATTCTTGCCCAAGAATAAAAGCTGAAAAAATTCGGGCTCGGGCTATTGCATTTTTGTCTGCTTTTAATTCTTTAGCCCTAAAAAATAAACCGACTAAACCTGTAGAATTATTTTAGTAAAATTGTTGCACGAGGGCTCATCCCCTCCGTCTCCACATAAATTTTTGCTCACGCAAAAATTTGAATAATTAGTAATTTGTAATTGGTAATTTGGCTAAAAAAACATTTTAGCTTTGGGCAAAAACATCCCTAATTACAAACTACTCACACAAATTGAGAGTGTAGAAAAACTTATTTTTGTCATTCTGAACACATTCACTTCGTT
>CAYVXQ010000127.1:0-2495 GCA_964454625.1 uncultured Candidatus Saccharibacteria bacterium | reverse complement strand
TTGATTTCCTCGATAATGACTTTCTTCTCTTTTAATATTCCGCTTTGTTTTAACAAGGGCGTGGTAATCATCTCAACCAGAATATTTGTTGCCAGAGGGAAATTTTCAGTAGCCACCTTGATTATAACTCCCAATATTTCCTTGTCTGTAAAAGCATTGTAAAAACCGCCGACCCGGTCAAGCTCCTGGGAAATGCTCGAGGGCTTTGGCCAGCTCTTGGTTCCCCTAAAGAGCAAATGCTCTAAAAGGTGGGAGATGCCGTTTAAATCTTTGGTTTCGTATTTGGAGCCGGTTCTTGTCAAAAACAAAGTCGTCACTGCCTGGGTGTTCTTCATCGGGAAGAGAAGCACCCTCAAACCGTTGCTTAGAACGTGTCTTTTGAGCATAGAAAAGCGTTAGTTAATATTACTATAGCATAACTTTCCTTAAAATTGCAATGAACTTATGTTATAATTAGCATGATGAGTAAGAAATTTAATCTATTGTTATTACACCAGCCTGAAGATATACATCCTCGAACTTGGATATGTTTGAATGGCAAAAGATTAAAGTCAATTTTCATGAGGCAGGTTGCGTCGGCCCTAAGATACCGACGCTGGTCGCGGAGCAAACTCAACAAAACCTTTGCCAAAAAGTTAGGCTGTGTCGAATCAACCATGGAATGGATATTCTCTGGAAAACGCAAAGCGTATCCTATCCCACTGGTTGTGAAGTTGTCCGAGCTTACGAAAAATGGAAATGGAAAAAGATTCTTAAGGGCGATAAAAAACAGGACCGAGTACCTTAAGGTCAATTCCGCATCGTCAAAACCAGTCAGAATAGTAAATAAATTGAACAAAAATCTTGCTAAAATATTGGGGGCGTTTATGGCAGACGGCAGCCTAAGTATTCAAGTTGTTATTGCTTCCTCCTCGTTAGCTGGCTTAGACGCAATTCAAAATAAGCTTAATCGATTTCGGATTAAATACTCATCGGGATATGCGTCATCTCGCCATCAGTATTATCTTAGCGTTCAAGCTAGTAGAAAAAACTTCAAACTACTAAACGAGCTCGTTGCCTCTCTCAAGTCTCTTTCCCAAAAACATTATGCGCTAGAGCTGACTGACGAATACAAAGATAATGTGATAGCATTTATCAAATGGATAAAGGACGAATTTGGAATTAAACCTAATAATTTTAAAAATTATAGAAATGCCTGGCGTGTCAGTTTTTCAAATAAAATTCTGGCGAGATACTTGATGGTTTTCTTTGGCGCTTGGCCGGGATTAAAATCATATTATGCGTTCGAACCAAAAATAATACAAAATTCTAGTCTAAAAATTCAAAGGTGCTTTGCGAAAGGGGTGTTAATGTTCGACGGATGTGTCGGAATAAACAAGAAGATAACGTTAACCTCTAAGAGTAAGGTCTTGATTCGCTCTATGGCGACAACGTGGACAAAAGATGGTATAAAATTCGGGACGACAGAAAGCAAAAGGAATAACGGATATGGCAGGAGGACAAAAGAGTATACTATTTATACTATAACGGGCAATAAAAAATGGCATTTATTAAAATACTTTGAACCAAATACTCAAAAGTGGAAATTATTAAAATGGTTGTCTGGCGATTCGAATATTGCTCCTATCATTAAAGCAAAAAATGATTTTTCTCTTAAGGCGCTCTTTAAGCTTCTGCGAAAAATAAAGACTTGCGATACAATGTTTTTAAAAAATTATTTCGGACGCTCCCATTCCATTATGAGAACCTACCTTAAAATATTAAGGGATCAGAAAAAAATCCATTTATCGAATCGCCCAAAACAAATAAATGATTACGTTAGCGGCAACTCAACAATACTTCTGAAGAAGAAGTTACATCAACTCGTTTTTAAAAAAATACGCCGACAGTTCAAACACGATAAGAATTTTGCTAAATTCTTAGGAATCCATAAGGCCACAATCTCGGCCTGGCGAAAAAGAAAAATCAGGATACCCCTTAATGTCCTTGAGAAAATGTGTAAAGTGTTGGATATAAGTTTAGAGAAAGCGACAAAAAACGTGGCAAAAATAGATAGAGAAATAGCCGAAATTATCCAATGACTTTACCAAGTTTAGAAAATTCTTCGCCATCTATGATACTTTGAATCGCACCACGTAATTCAGGAATACTTAATCTTATTTGAGTTTTTGTATCCCTATCCCTCAAAGTCACTGTGTTATCTTCTATTGTTTGGAAATCTACCGTCGCTGACGTAATGGTGCCCGTTTCATCCTGCGAGTAATATCTTTTGCCGATATTGCCTCGGTCATCCCAGGCGGTGTGAAACACCGGTCTGAGCTGGTCGAAGACCCGACGAGCCGTTTTGACCAGCTCGGGTTTGTTCGCCAGCAGCGGGAAAACCGCCACTTTGTAAGGAGCGATGGCTGGCTTAAGTTTTAAAACAACTCTGTCCTTGTCCTCAGAATAAGCATCCAACAAAATCGCTAAGAATAAGCGGTCAAGACCCCAACTGG
>CAYVXQ010000126.1:0-2502 GCA_964454625.1 uncultured Candidatus Saccharibacteria bacterium | reverse complement strand
CCTTCAAAAATTGATTAAGGGTTGTGTCCAGTTTTTGGGGCTCATGTCCAATTAAGAATCAGGAATTAGGAATTAGGAGAATCAAAAATTAAAAATTACCTAAATAAAAATTGATATTATTTATATTATGAGAGTGTAGAAAAACTTATTTTTGTCATTCTGAACGAAGTGAAGAATCTCGTTCTGACGCGGTTTTTACCTTGCCGGAGATTCCTCGCTAACGCTCGGAATGACATTTTTAGGGGTTTTTCTACACTCTCATATTATAACAAATCCTTTCTGTATTTTAAAAGGGCGACCTTGACAAAACAAGTCGCCCCCTGCTTCTCCATTTTTATTTCGCACCACGGCATGCTTCACGGTCTCCTTTTAACGTAATGGAGACCCTTTCTTTCGCTATACTACCAGTATTTTTCCTCCGAATTATCATTTTAATCTTCCGGATAGCCATTTTAATTCTAAAAGGAAAAAATTCTTGAAATAAAAGTGAAAAAAACCACAATGCCGCGAGAATAAGGCACGCTATCACAAGGTAAAACAAAAAAACCGGCCACATTTTTTTTCACTTCCTTTCCGATTATTATTAAAAAACCTAAATTACAATACAACTTTTTTATAATTTAGTCAACTACGGCCAGGTTTTAAATGAGTTAAACGCCTATAAATACGGATACTATTTGCCTTCTATTATTAAAATCAATTTATTCAATTCCGATATTTTCAACCTTTTAGCGTCCAATGATTTCTTCGGAAATAATTTTGCATACTCGCTCGGGTCGCCCCGCTTCTTTTTTCCAAGATATTTTGATTCAAATTCACCTTTGCACCAATTAGAATTTTTTCCGCTCGGTTGTTTATCAAGAATGGTTATAAGTAAAAATTCCAAGCAAGGTGTAGTTTCAATAAGCCCGATACCTCTATTTTTAGCTTCTTGTCTGGCTTTAGCCATTTCCATTTTTGTTTTATCGTTATCAAGAACGGCCATTCTTCTATCAAAAGCGCCTGGTACCCTGTCTGCATCAACGATAATATCTTGAGCATTTCCACCTTTACCTTTTCTAACAGTTATTGCAACATTGCTATTGTAAGAGTATAAACTCTTTAGGTGCTTAAGAAACATCGCCTCGCCAAAACCCTCCCCGAATAATAAGAGGGTTTTATTCGCTTGGCGCCTCTTTTTCTTGTATGGATTCGTTCGCGACATGTTTGTTTTAGTGATTAAAGATTGGGAACAGCTCCATATGCGCCAGCAATATATTTGGCGTAATAATTGTCGTCAGCCCGAACATCAGATACTTCGTCTAATCGCCATGATTCGCTCTCGCCCTTCTTATTCTTTTCGGTAAGGATTATTTGATATTTATCCAGTTTGCTTAAAACCCGATGACTATGGGTGCTAAATAAAAGTTGCGCGTTTTTCGGATTTGTCTCCGGTTGAGTAAATAAATCAAAAAGAGATAACGCCATTTCAGGATGCAAGTTTACATCAAATTCATCTAATACGGCAATAGTGCCTTGAGCCAATGCCTGTAAGATACTTTTTAACAAAATAAAAAGCTGTTTCGTGCCAGAAGATTCATACCGGAGATCTAAATTATACTTTTGTCCTTTAACAAAGCGGGCAGTATGCGCGCTAAAAAAAGTTTCATTTTCGCTTTTCTTTTTGACAATATCAAACGTTTCCAGTCCCAAATCAAAACGCGCTAAGAACTTTTCTGCCTCTTTCTTTATAATTTCATTTTTGCTCTCGCTATAAAAATTCAAAACATTAACCAACTGTTTAATAGCGTCGGGCATAAGATAATCGCCAATCCAACCAGCTTCATCAACATTCGTTTCAATTTTTTGCCAATAATTAAATATTTCCTGACTTTCTTTGTGATTAAAGCGCACGGCAACACTTATAACACTGGCATTAGTCCGAATAGAGCCCTCAAATTCTTTAGGGAGGTGAAAATTTTTATCATCTAATTCGTATTTATTATTTTTATCATCCCACTTACGAGAAAAAAGTTTTTTGCTTGTTACTTTTTGATTTGTTTTGTTTTTAACTTTCAATTCCTCCAGTATTATTTTCTTTTTATCAAGGACAAAAATGTAAGTATAAATGTCGCCTTTGATTTCAAAATCAACAGAAAACTCGCTCGGCTTATTTATTTGTTCGCCAAATACAAACGGCTTTACCGGTAATAAAGCCGCCGGATTGATGTTAAATGAATGAACAATAAACCATTTTAAAAATGGCAAAACTTTTAATAGGTTAGTTTTGCCTGAAGCATTCGGCCCGATCACAGTTTCAATCTTGGAGAGTCGATTTTCAGAGGGAGTCGGAAAATACCCATTATTATCAGGGGCCTTATCATTCACAACAAAACTGACGGTCGCAAGACCACTAAAAGAATAAAAATTTTTGCACGAAAATGAATGTATCATAATGTTTATTATTATTATGGAAATGAGACCTTAAACTTGGACTATTTTCAGCTCTTTTCTAATCAATTT
>CAYVXQ010000125.1:0-2570 GCA_964454625.1 uncultured Candidatus Saccharibacteria bacterium | reverse complement strand
ACTTTATTTATATGACAAGTGGAAAAACAATCAGCGAAAATATCAAGAAAGCACGGGCTAAACTTGGCTTAACCCAAGACGATTTGGCCAAGAAAGCGGATATTAAATATACAACGCTTATGAAAGTTGAAAGTGGCACCGTTAATAAGCCAAGCGTTCAAACTATGGCGAAAATCGCCAAAGCGCTTGGCGTTTCAATAGAAGATTTAATCAAATAATATGAAAAATAAAACACTCGCAATTTTCGGCATAGGGGCATATATTTTGTCTGTTCTATCGTCTGCCGAAAATTTAGAAGGCACTTCAATCGCACCAACTTCGTTAATTGCAATGTCCGGAATTGCGACATTAGTTTTTATTATTTTGGCAACGATTCGCTTGTGGAAGGAAGCCAAAGGGTTGGCAATAACCTATGTTGTTTCAGGATTTGTTCTTTTTGGGCTCACCTTAATTCAAATATTAACTTCAGCACCATATGGAAGCCCAATTATTATTTTGATGAATTTGGCCAAAGTAGTTAACTTTATTTCTTTTATTTTGGTGATAATAAAACTTTTTAGAATTGGAAAAATAACTAACGAGATAAAATAGCTATGGAAAAACAACAAGAGCAAAAACCGAAGCGAGTTGAAGAATTGGAATATTTTCCATTCAAAAGTTTTGACGAGCTCAAAAAACGAGCAAATGAAGGAGTCGCAAATCTTGGCGTTGATAGAAGTGTCGCGCTCCAATGGATTCAAAACGGTATTTACTCTACTGGTTGGCAGAGAGCATACGCTTTGTTTTTGGGCTCTCTAACTTTTATCGTTCCGATTGGCTTAATTATCTATATAATCGTAACAAAAACTTGGCTTTTGCTATTGGCGTTGCCGCTCCTTCTGATTGGTTTTTTCATATTTCATCCGGGACAAGCAATGTTGCTGGGGCCAATACGAAGCGGGCTTATTTTACTCACTTTTGGGGGGTTGGTTTGGGGGGTTGTTAATAGCATTGGTTGGCTCACCGCCCTCACTTTATCGCTTGCACTACTTTGGTACGCACAGCGCACAATTTATCGCAAAGCCGTTGATGGTTTACTCCGCGCGGCAATCCAACACGAAGATTTACTTTGCATTTTATGGAGCGGCAACGCGCTGAATATCAGAATGTATAACGGCGATAGTTATTGGTCGAAATGGAAAACAGAAGGCGGTAAAAGCACTCACTATGATACAGGTAATACTTACGATGAATAAAATATGTTGATACTTGGAATAATTTTAACGATTTTCGGTTTCATTGTTTTTCAATGGGCGGCAAACGCGCAAAGCAAGTCCTTTTTAGAAAGGCCAATGATTTTTAACAGCGCGGTTGCTGTTTTAATCATTAACCTGCTCTGGCTCGTACTTTTTGCCGGAGGATTTTATAGCTTGTGGAAAGTTAATCCGACAATAGTTTTAGTCCTTATTGGTATTTATGCAGTTTTGTGGGTATTTGGCTATTTCATGGGGAGTGAAAAAGCTAAGGCAAAAAAAATTTTTAGCATCTATAAACAGTTAAAGCTTTTTCGCCCCAAAGCAACTGATCGGGAATTGTTTAGAGAAACTGCACGGATTTATTTCTCAAATTTGCGATGGGACGAACACAAAATCAAAATGACGGTGGACGCAATTTTTGAGAAAAGTTCTGATCTTAAAGAAGATAAAGATATAAAAGACATTGCGAGTTCCATTTTGATTTTTGAAAGTCCTCACGATGATTTTGGGCGAGGTTTTAATTTTGAGGGATATATGAAGCGCCATACAAAAAAGCAAAAAGCTATTGATGACGCTTACAATGCCATATTGGGCAAAATGGAGAAAATCACGGAACGTCCAGCTATTTCAGAAAATACGCAAAAGTGGATAAAATCAATCGGTCTTAATCTAGACGAAATGAGTAATGAGCAGTTGGCAGTTTTTGCCGAAATTGACGACGCAAAGAAAAGTAATTGGGCAGTAAGATTTTTGTATGGCGCTTCCTTTATTTTTTTGATTTTAGCCGGAATTAATTTGATTAGTTTAGAACTCGGTAGTGTTTTGGCTAATGGAATTGTTTCTTTTATTTTTTGGTATATCGGACACAAGATACAAATGAAAAGAATTAGCAAAAAGTTTTATCAAGCAAGTATTATGAAATACGCCCAAGAGCAGGCGGAAAAAACCGAAAATGAATAAAAAGAAAAATATCGCTTTATTTATTGCCGCCGCATTTCTATTTCTGGCTTTGATTGGCGGCTGGCCTTATGGATTTTTTACACTCTTGCGATTTGTGGTTTTTGGGGCGAGTGCTTATGTCGCTTGGATGGCGTATGAAATGAAAAAAGAAAAATGGGTTTGGATTTTTGGATTTCTTGCTGTGTTATTCAATCCGTTTATTGTTATCCATCTCAATCGTGAATTATGGAGTATTATTGATTTAATTGTTGGTATATTTATGATTGTTTCTGTCTTTGTGCTAAAGTTAGAAAATAGGTCGAACACGAATTGAAATTTTAGCGGCGCGCCAGTTTCACTGGCACGAAATTCGGCGGCGGCGGAAAAATCGGAATC
>CAYVXQ010000124.1:0-2571 GCA_964454625.1 uncultured Candidatus Saccharibacteria bacterium | reverse complement strand
ACGCTAAATAAACCGAATAGCGCCGCATCACCATTTTAATGTCCATTAAGCGATGTATGGCAATGGCATAAGCTAAGGTTATAGAAAATAACAAACCAGAGACATAAGCAAAAGGATAGATGCTAACGCCATAGGCCGGCAAAAAACCAAATGGCCCTATAATTGCTAAAAATAAAAATGCCAAAAAACAATACCTTATCTTTCCTTTCTCAATTGACGGCGCTATTTTATAATACTTATAAACCATCGAAAACCATAATATCAGATAAGCGGCAAAGTAGACTAAAAAAATATGATGAAATAATTGAGCTCTAGTATGCGCCCCCCATTTATATATAAAAACATCTTTTACAAAAAAATCTGTTGGAATAAGCAACAGAAATAAAATCGACAAACAATATCCTAAAATTGTCAAAAACCTACCTTTGGTTATTTGATTTTTAGTTAAAGCGATACCAAATGGATATAACAACGCTGGGATAAACACTACGCCAGCATAAACAAACTTATCCCAAAAAATAATACTGGCTGTATTATTTTTATTTAAAAACATCATAAAAGTACCAAACATCCAAATTGTAATAACTAACGCAAAAAGAGCAAATGTGATATTCGCTCTTTCCCTTTTCCCTTTTTCCCAAACGAAAAATCCCAAAAAGAATACCACCATGGCACTAGCTAAAGGTAAAAACAATTCAAAGCTCATAAATAAAGATTTTGTTTATATTGATATTATATCACTTTTTTTCTTTTTTGAAAATAAAAAGAGGGCGAGAATTTTTGGTCCGCGCCCGATTGCTGGTTGATTATAGAAGACTGAGTTTCTGCCTGGCCAGTTTCCAGGCAGAAGAGTGAGCCGCTTGATCCTTGGCCTTTAAATTAAACGGCTCAACCGATTGGCCAAAAATCGGTTGGGAAAAGTTGGTTAAAGGCGCCAACTCAAAACCAACGCTTTTGGCCATACCATATACTTGCCTGGCAAACCCCATATCCACCTGACCGACGTGATTTTCTTTATCATCGATTAAAATAGACATTATAGTTTCTGTCAAACAAGCAAAGGTGGTTTCCCTGGGCGGCCCCATTCTAAACCGCAAATTAATGCCGGGGATTGACATATACCCTCCGTCAACCCGAAGTATATCTGGTCGTGCTAGGCAGACATCTTTACCCATATTATGAGGCTGGGCCATATCAATTACTATGGCATTATCTTTCATAGTTTCCGGCGAGACAATATCCCCGATTGATGTTGTGGTCAGGATGACGATATCTGCTTCTTTAATGACAGAATTGTCATTAGAAACGAATATCTCGCCGTGGTAATTCAGCTTTGCCTCATTTTTCAGCTTATTGAGCATAGTCGGTCTGGGACCTGTTAAGATCAATTTTTTAGGTCCTAATTCTGACAGTATTATGGACATGAGTCGACCAACAATACCGTAACTGCCGACAACTGCAATCGTTGAGCTTTCAATGGTGATATTCCTTAAGGCAGCGACCTTCATGACGGCTTCGACTCCTGAGGCAGCCGAAAGGGCGTCGCCATGAGTGACAGAAATCTTAATTCGCGGGTCACTCACGACAGCCAAACCGTTTTTGGTCATCGGCGCCGTATACGCGCCAAGCCCGACCCTCTCAACGCCGAGCACATCTTGGGCGTAAATGATACCGTCAATAATCCTTTTCTGTACAAATCCGATGGGCAGAGTCCGCATCTGTTTTCCAGTGAGCAGGATGGCGATAATCCATCCTTCCGCCTGATCTCGGACATAAAAATGCGAGCAAACCGTGAACCCTAACCGCCCGGGCAAACGCTTTACCAGCCATTCTGACGGACCTTGAGGCAATAATTTCATCCCCAAGTCCTCGCCGATGCGAAGCATTTTTCCGGCTCTCCGACCGATATCCTCGGCTACGCGCGGGTGAATCATAAACGCGAACTTTTTCACTTTCCCTCACCTCCCTCTGTTTGTAATTCTTTTATCAAACTACGAAGTTTTCCGATAGCGCCCGCCGCTAAGAAAAGCAAAACCCCGACGAACGCGACTACAAACAACCATACATTTTTAATTTTCTTCATCTCTACCACCTCCGAAAATGGCTAGGCGACCGGCTTCATGGCCGCCTTCCGTTGGATCAGCCGCACGACATCCCCGATTGTCGTAATCCGGTCAGCCTCGTCATCATCAATGGAAATCCCGAAGGTATCCTCGCATTTGATGATGATGTCCACAATCCTTGCCGAGTTGACCTCCAAGTCCTTAAGAATGTGGGTCTCTGTCGTTGCACTATCCAGCAAGGCCGGATCCTTTACATACCTCCGCAGGATTATCGATAACTTCCTTCGTGATCTGCTCTGCATCCATTGCTAACCTCCTATAATTTCATTATTTTTATAATTCCGTATCTTTTCACCCTTAAAAAGGGTGTTTTAAAGGACTTTGTGTTATCTCCAACGGCTTATTAAACTAAGCCGTATTAATAACAATTTTTTCTTTGCTTTTAGCCGCTTAAAATTACTAATTTTTTAATTTCCGTGAAATCTAAAAAATCAATTTCCCTAATTTT
>CAYVXQ010000123.1:0-2612 GCA_964454625.1 uncultured Candidatus Saccharibacteria bacterium | reverse complement strand
GTTATTTGTTATTTGTTATTTGTTATTTGTTTATTGTCCTATTTGTTGCAAAATCACCATGGCTTCAGCCAGATTGCCTTGTTGATAAGATGTTTCCGCTTGTTTTAACCGGCCTTGGTCAGCAACATTCAAACTCCTTTGTTTTAAGTCGCTAAAACACTGCTCAAAAATTTCTTTTTGCACTTGAACGGTTCTGTCCGCCACCTCGCCTGATTCCTCGGCAAATTGCCCCAAGCTGGCTAATGCCTTTTTAGATAAACCGGCCTGGCTGGTTTGTAATTTCTGAGCCATCTTTTGATTTTCTTTAACAGTTGACTTTACCACTTCAGTCATGGCTAATGCCTGACTCTTGTTGTCAAAGTTTTTTAAACCATCTAACGAATTATTAACTGATTCCAACTTACTCTGCATCTCTTTTAAAGAAACCACTATTTGTTGACTTTGCGGATTCTGAAAAAAACCAAACCAATCAAAATACAAAGAGCCGCTGATTAAAACCACGCCAATAAAAACCGCAAAACCCACAGCCAAATTATTAGTTCGCTCGCTGAAAAAAGAACCAACATTAGTTAGCCAGACCATTGGCTTTTCCGCTTCCACTGGCAAATCCTGGCTCAAAAGCCGCTCTTTAACCGAAATCAACCAGATTTTATCTGGTTTTATCCGGCTGAACATCTTTAATTGTTTAATCAGATGCTTTTCGTCCATAGAAATTTGCTGATTACTATTATGACGCAATTTTGACCAAAGTGTTACAGTTGAAAATGTTTACAACCCGAGTTCAAACATTTTAAAATGTTTGAACTCGGGTTGTAAACATTACGCAAACAACGTCTCCGGCCATTTTTTAACCATTTTTTCCCGCAGTTCGGCCAATGCCCGCGAGACCATCACCCGCACCGCCCCTTCACTCTTCTCCAATATAGCGGCAATCTCTTTCGTGGAATAGCCGTCAACATAATACCAAATCAAAATGTCCTGATACTCTTCTTTAATTTCTTTTAAGTGTTGCTGTAAATTCTCCAAATCGCCTTTCAAAATCTGTTCGGCTTCAGGGCCTGCCTTGCTGTCAATAATAGGGACAACATCAATTGAAACAAATTCCGCTTTGGCTCCTGTCCTATAATAATTAGCAACTTCCGCCCGCGCCACCTGATAAAGGTAAGCCGAGGCATTTTTAATTTCCAAACCAGTGCGAAACTTTTTCCAGCTTTTAGTAAAAACCTCAGCTACGATATCTTCAGCCACTTCTTTCGTGCCCACTTTTAAAAACGCATAACGATAAATTTGAGCAATATGCTTATCATAAAGTCCGGCAAATTGTTTTTTGTAGTTTTTTGCCATTTGTTTATTTAATTTTTGTAGGACCTATGCGCTTGCTGTCATTCTGGGACCTAATAGCCCGTGTCATTCTGAGCCGTAGGCGAAGAATCTTTTGCTATTAGAAAATAGGACGAATATCTGTCCTATTATTGTCCTATTATTGTCCTATTTATGTCCCATTAACATTTATGCTTTCAATCTATACTCGGTTCTAATTTTATCACCCAATCGTTCCACCAAGCCGTTTTTTAAAAGAAAATCCATATCTCTTCTCAATGTTCTTTTAGTAACTTCGGGCAGATTCTTTTTCAAATCCTGTGTCTGGGCCTTTCCTCGTTCTTTCAAAAACCGCAAAATTATCTGCTGGCGGCTTTTTAAACCAGCCATAACTGTCGGATTGCCAATTATTGCTTTTAATTTTTTGGGCTCTGGTCTCTTAACCGCTGACTGGTATGCCGCCTGTCTTACGGTTTCTACCGCTCTTTCTTGGCGCAATCTTTGCACTTCCGATTCAATCGCTCCATATTCGGCCCTTAAAATCAAAAAATTTTCCGGCTTCAACCAGTTTTGCTTTTCCGCTATGTTAAAATAAACATTAAGAACCGCAACATTTTTCAAAATACTTTCCAATAGCTTAAATAGCGCCTGCTTATTATTTAATAAAAATGAATCTTTTTTAAAATAGTAATCCAATAACACCAGGTCCCTTAAAATATCGTCAGCTTTTTTTCTCACCAAAAAACGCAATGGCTCTTTTTTGGGAAATAAATCCGTTACCCGGTAAACGCTTAAACTTAAATTTATAAAACGACTTTTGTCCATAATTGTCAACCTTGCGGACTTTTTTGATTTTACCAATCTATGCCAAAAAGTCAATAAAAAAACGCGGTTAGCTAAGAAAGCAAACCGCGCAATCTTCTTTTATTTTTTCTCATCACCTCCCGAAAAAAAAGACGCCAGGCAGCATTACTCATTTTTCACCTCTTATACTTATATAGGTATGCTGGTAAATAGGGGGTCTAAACACTCCCTTAACCCGGCAGCACTTGAAAAATGCTTTATGCCCAGCAGCTGATAGGGCAGCTTATCTGCCCTACTCGGTTCGCTATTCCAAACAACAACAACCTTTCCGAGCGCTGATTCATCAACAAATTCTACCTTTTTCAGCCCTATGCCCAGATTGTTCTGAATTATAATGGCATCAAAATTATTTTCTTTAGTGATCCTGGCAATATTGCGAAGCGCATTGTCCGGCGCTTTGTAACCATTATAATTGCCCAGCTCTGCTT
>CAYVXQ010000122.1:0-2644 GCA_964454625.1 uncultured Candidatus Saccharibacteria bacterium | reverse complement strand
GCTTCTTTTTCTATCTCAAAGGCCGCCTCTACTTTTTGATAGGATACCTGCAACTCTTTGGTTTGCTCGGCCACTTTTTGCTGGAGGTTTCGCGAAAGATCCTGAATTTCATCGTATAATTTGGCGTTCTCAAAAGCGATAGAGGCCTGGTTGGTTAAAGCGATTAAAAGTTCCATATCCTCCCGAGAATAAGAATCACCCGACACTTTCTTGCCCAAGATAATAATACCAATAATGTCTTTACCCCTGAATAACGGCAAACAAACAACTGCTTCTATGTGTTTCATATTGTCTTGCAGTTTGCGCAGGTTTTTTCTCTCTTTTTCTGTTTTGGCATCCCGTTCAGCCAAAGAGAGTTCCTCAAAAACCAGGGGTTGCCGAGTTTTTTCCAAAAACTCTGTTAAAAAATTGTCCTTAACCAATGAAATGCCGTTTTCCTCTCTAAAGCCAATATTTTTTAAGATAGCAAAGCGGCCTGTTTTTTCCCGCAAAAGAACAACGGTTCTGTCTAACTTCATTGTTGATATCAAGGTTTGAGCGATAGTGTTGCTTAATTCGGAAATGTTCAATATCCTGACCAATTTTTCGCCCAATTCCGCAAGCACTTTTCGCGAAGAATAAAAACTGTAATAAAAATACCGACTGGCTATTTTTTCAAAAATCTTAAAGAAAAACCGAAAAAACAAAACAGAAATAACCGCCACCAAAGGCAAGAAAACCGCCGAAGACAGAGGTTGTTCCAGCAGGTTATTCAAAAAATTCAAACAATAACCAGCCACAGCCACCACCGTAAAACTTAAAAGATAAATTGCTCCCCGTCCAATCGCCAAGCGAATGTCCATCAGCCGGTAACGCAATATCGCATACGCAGTAAAAGCAACAATAAATAAAGAGGAAAGGGGGCTCATGCGGAAAAACTTAGTATTGCCGCTGGCGATAGGAAGAATGCCGTCTACCGTAGCCACAACAATAACAAAAAGCAAAATACCGAGTAAAATGTATTTAATTCTTTCTCTAACAATGCCTGCTGATTTCGCGTATTTTCGGGAAAAATTATACAAAGCCCAACCGCTGAAAAATGTCCAAAAAGCGCAAGCTAAAGCATACAATGGACCTAAAATAGTTTCTGGCCCCCAAAATTTATAAACTACGTCTTTAATCCATAATTTAGTAAAAAATAAAATAAAGAGCAAAGGAGCGGCAAAAATAAAATATAAAAAATACGGAAGAAAAACAGATTTAGAGGTTATGGGAGAAAAAACTAAAGAAAAATAAAGCAAGTTAAATATCATTACAAACACCCATACATACACAAGCTTAATCCATAATAAACTCGGCAAACCAAAGCCGAAATGATATAAAAAAAGCAGGACTGCCCAAATCCCGCCAATAAATCCGACACTTGCCAATGAATAAGTGATTTTATTTTTAGTCGCCTTGGCTAAGATTAAAAATCCTAATAAAAAATTGGCTACCCCAGTTATAATTACTAAAAAACCAATAAAATCCATAAATGATTTAATTCTTGTATATTACCACAAAAGCCGTGTCAAAAAAATATAGGCCGAAGAAAATTATCCGGCCCATATCCTCTTGACCCGCTACCCCAATAGAATCATCGGGGTTTATGGGCCCTAATCATCAAAGTATCGTCTTTCCAGACAAAACGGGTTTCAATATTTCGGAAACCTATTCGGTAGAGAAAATTAATCATCCCTTCCTCCGAAGGGTATCCGATGACGCCTTTCTCCTCAAGGGCCTGAAAAGCGGTCAAAATTGGCTTAACATGCTTCATCAATCTTACAATGGATAAAAAATGACAAAACATCTCCTTGAAAAGCAACAGGGGGCCGAGTTCTTGTTTGAAGTCAAACCTCTTCAGTACATTTGTGGTTATTATATAACCACCAGGTTTGGTTGTTCTAAATGCCTCAACTAAAACATTTTTCCACTCTCCAGTGGGCATGTAATAGAGCACAAGCTGAAAAAGCTGAACATCAAATGTTTCATCAGGAAATGGAATCCCTTCGCAAAGATCTGCGTGTTTTAAGGTTATCTGACAAATATTATGAGAAGCCAACCGCTCTTTAACACTTTTAGCCTCCTCCAACATAGAGAAAGAAACATCTAAGCCAACCAAAGAAAACGGCTTGACCGTTTTAATGATTGACTTAAAATGAAGGCCGGGTCCGCACCCAGCATCTAAAACTGTGCCTCCTGGCGCAGGCAAAAGAAACTTTTTAAGCTTCTTGGCAAAACCGCGAAAAACGCCTATCTTACCAAATGTCTTTTTATACCAGGGAGCATATTGCTCCCAGAGAGGAACTAGACCCTCGGACATAATCACCTTTTCTTTTTCCATAATTCTGATAGCCATATTATTTCCCTCCAACAAAAAAGGTTTAATAAAATATCGACCTTAAATAAATTTCTATTTTAATCTTATCAGTTTTGCCCAAAAAATAAAACCCTCGGCCCGCAACCGCCCCAATCTTGGCAAAACAAAAACCAGCGATAAGCTGATTTTGAAAGTTAGTCGCTAATATAGCAAGGCAATCACAGTAAGGCGCTCTTCTCCAAACTCTGTTGCAAAAAGTGTCCGATCGGGGGATAAGTAAATTAATTTGGTTGGCGCGATTTGGGT
>CAYVXQ010000121.1:0-2682 GCA_964454625.1 uncultured Candidatus Saccharibacteria bacterium | reverse complement strand
CCCAAAGCATTATTTATTGGCTTTGTAGATGGTATTGGTTGGTATGTAAGGAAAAATGACCTAAAAAGAATGGTTGGAGCTTATGATGATGTCTTTACTTTTCACAAAGAGGAACTAAATCGCTTTAAGGAGTTAGTGTCAACTATTTTCAATAGATAGTTATGGCAAAAGATATTAAAAAATTTGAGAATAAGATAATTTTAGGTGATTGTTTAGAAATTATGAGGGACATTCCCGATGATTCAGTGGATACGACTTTTGCTGATCCGCCTTTCAATCTAAAGAAAAAATACAATCATTACGAAGATACAAGAGAAAAAGAAGAATATCTTAAATGGTGTAATAAGTGGACGAGCGAAATGGTGAGAATAACAAAACCAAACGGATCAATTTTTGTCCATAATATTCCTCGTTGGCTTTCCCATTTTGCGGAACATCTAAACAAGATTGCTTATTTTAGACATTGGATTTCTTGGGACTCCGGCGGCGCGCCGATGGGTAAAACCCTGTTACCTAACCATTATGGGATTTTGTATTATACAAAATCTAAATCCTACAAAGATTTTAAGTTTTACGATATAAGATATCCCCATCCGCGTTGCCGACTCTGCAAAGAATTTTTGAAAGATTACGGGGGTAAAAAAGATCAAGCGCATGGTTTTGGTCCGCTTCTTTCTGATGTTTGGTCTGATATTCACCGAATACGCCACAAGAAGCGCAGAGACGAGCACCCCTGTCAATTGCCAGTGCCATTGCTGGAAAGATTAGTTTTGATGACTACGGATGAAGAGGACGTTGTTTTTGATCCGTTCGTAGGAACAGGAACAACAGCGGTTGCGTCCAAGCAGCTAGGACGAAAATATATCGGCATAGATATTGACCCCCAGTATGTAAAAATCTCAGAAAAGAATCTTAAACAAGCACGAGAGACAAAAATCAATGGGTATTATGTGTCAATTTATCTCGGCGAGATTAGAACGATGAGAGATAGGGATTTTAGGGAAATATGGAAAAACAAAGGCGGGGATTTAAGCCTACTACAAAATAAGATGTACAAACTCATTAGAAAACAATAGAAATTATGAAATTAACCGAAGAACAAAAAAATAAAGCGATTGAGTTTTTGTCAGGTTTTCTTAATAAAACGCCTTGTAATGCTTGCCAAGGACGAGATTGGATTTTAAACGACACCATTTTTGAGTTGCGCGAGTTTCAGGGTGGCGGTTTAGTTATTGGCGGTAAAAGCAGTATTTTCCCTGTTCTTACAGTTATTTGCAAAACTTGCGGGAATACATTGTTCTTTAATGCCATACAGCTAGGTTTAATCAAAAAAGAAGATGAGCAGCCAAAAAGATAAACAAAACATAACTGTTTCTGGAGAGTATGAAATAACTTACCCAAGAAAACGTAAGGCGTTTTTTGTTGATAGAAGAGAATGGGAAAGATTAAAGAGAATAATTAATAATTCGGTTACGCCAACGAGTTGGTATGAACGGATAATAGGTTTTTGTTTTGGCGCAATTTTTAGTTTTATTGGTTTTGCACTAGCATTACCTTCTTATGCAATTACCTTTTATGTTGCCGCCGGTTTCTCTCTTGTCTTACTTTGTGTTTTTATTTTCTTTGATTCGCGAGAAAGAAAATATTCTATTTATAGTAAGGATCAGATCCTTGAATATGCTGATGAAATTGAAATAAAAGAAACTGAAGAAGAAACGGCCGCTACCCCAACCTATAAAAAGACATTGCCAACTTGGTCAGCGAAAAATAAACCAGAAATTGATCAGGGGGTAGATTATAAAGAAATTTCGCTTAACGGTAAATTGTTAAAAACATTAACATTCAAAGTTTCGAGCGATAGTCAATATTGGAGAGCAGGTTTTAAATTAGTCGCACCGAATGCACCTAAATCTGTGCCCAAACTATTAACCGACAAAAGTTTTTTATTTCATATTGAAAAAAATGAAAATGAAACCTTTGGGCTTTCTATTTATCACGATGGAAGTAGTGAAAATGCAATACATAAAACGATCTCTCCGTCCGATGCTCAAGAAATCACTTTAACAATAGAAAGAAATGAAAAAAATTTTGTAAAATGTTTTATTGATAACTCCTTAGAATATAACAAGAGATTTAATCCCGAACTTTTCAAAAAAGTATTTCTGGTTGCTTGGGGAGATGGGAAAGAATATATAGTTTTATTTGATGATATAGCGTATAATATTGAGTAGTTGACTTGAAATCTAACCCCACCCACCACCCAATTTAAGGTCCCGCCGCCGTCCGAAAAAATCGCTGGGGGTTTCCAGCAGGCGGGCAAAAAGGAAGGGGGTCTGGGGGAAGGAATTTTTGCCCGCCTGCTTTCCGCGCCGAAGGCGCGGCAGGGGTGGGAAGCGGCTCGCCTTTGCGTCAGTAAGGAAGCAAAGCCCGCAAAAATTGTTTCCTTAAAAGAAAAAAGATTTTGCGCGTACCCATTAAAAGAAAAAGAAAATTGTTTTGCTTTGCTCGCCGAGTTTCGGCGGGCGGAAACGCGAAGCGGAATCATTCGAGCGATTTTCGCTCGAACCTTTTTTGAACGGAACTCCGACTGATTGCCCCCGCCGTTGGCGGGACGGCAGAAACTGAATGCTCGGGCGGGCCCCATAGCAAAGCTTTCGGCTTGCTACCCCAGTAGTAGAAACT
>CAYVXQ010000120.1:0-2712 GCA_964454625.1 uncultured Candidatus Saccharibacteria bacterium | reverse complement strand
GCCCAATAGCCCAATTTCTCTCCGCCTTTATCGCCTCGGTGATGGCTTTGATATCTTGGTTGTCGCTGTAAATTTTGAATAATGGTATTTTCATAATGGAATTAAAATATGTTTATACCAGAATGGGGATCTTTTAGATAACCCTTTTGTTTTAGTTTATCAAACATTTCCATATCAACAAATAATTCGTTCCAATACCTAAACATATATCCATGCTTAAAGGTTAATTTTTTAAGGGAACGGGCAAAAAATTCTTTCTGAAGCAGCATATTGATAACATTAAACCCTAAAAAACTTCTCGCTCCCGTGGTTCCTGAAAAACGGCAATTGATTTCAAATATCTTAAAGGTATCTCCGTCTCGGCGAAGCTGAAAATTGCATGGACCGTAAATTTTTAATTGTTTGCCCACTTCTATGACAAACTTCTCAAGTTCTGGATTGTGGCTGATGACTGCTCTATAAGTATCGCCGTTTCGTAGCCAACGTTTCATAGTAATGGCGCCGTAATCTTTCCCTTCATAAAAAAACACGGCGCAAGTGTACTCTTCATTTTCTTGCTGTAAGTATTCCTGAATAATAGGGTTGGGAATTGTTTTTATCTTTTCTAACAGCTCTTTTTTAGTATGAACGACACTAACCCCGACAGATCTCGCACCAATACGTGGCTTAACAATGAAAGGCCCTTTATTTTTTTTAAAAAAATCCTCAATGCCGTTTTTAAGGCAGGAATTTGGATAAGCAAATCCTTTTTCTTTCAAAAATTGAACAGTTTTCCATTTGTCATTGGCGATAGCAATGGTCTGGTAATCACTCACAACTATTTTCGCTCCGGTAAGCGATTCAATCTTTTCTTTATTTTCAGCCAAAATCGGCAGTTCAACATCGGTGCCTATCAAAACCAAATCAACATTTTCTTTGCTGATAATATCAACAATTGCTTTAACATACGACTTTTCCTTGGATAGGGGCACTAAATACGCGGCATTACCACGATAAACGCCGGCTGATAAAGGGCTGTTATCAACAACGATAATTCGCGTCCTTACCTTTGAGAGTTTAAGGGCTTTAATAATGCTTTGCCCCACGCCTGCCCCGCCACCAGTTACCAAAACTGTTATAGGATTAACTATACTAAATGCTGAATCGCCGATTTCTGAAAGATCATTATGAACATCGCTGCCAAAAGAAAAATTACTAATATTTCCTTTTTTTATCTCTCCTGCTATAAAGGTCTCAGTATTTTTTGAGCCGTATTTCAGGGCGTATTCAAACTTAATGCCATTTTTAACGCAAAGGTTGTATATCTCTTTTACATACTCAATAGGCGGATCAACCTCGTATAATCTTTTACTCATACTAAAAGGGTGGGCCAAGATATGTATTTTTTTGTTATTAGCCGCGATTTTAGTAAGTTCATACTCGCAATCTAAGCACTCCAACAGCTCCATTGATTTAATACCCGCAAAATGATGCACGGCCCCCACCACTATCTCGGCTCTATTTAATATCTCATCAGTAGTGTTAAGCGCTCCGGTTCTATTCATTATTTTTACTTCGCAGCCGATTCTCACAGAAAAATCAGAATGTAGTTTTCGGTATTTTTCAATCTCCCTGACATAATCCCCAAACCAGCTGGTCTTTTTATCAACATGGTCAGCGATAATAAGGTCAAGTTTGTCGTGCAAATTATTATATTCAAGTATCTCTTTTATGGGATATTGGCCATCGCTGTAATTAGAGTGAATATGATTTTCCTCAAAAATTATTTTTTGCATAAATAATTCTTATATTCTTTAAGTCCTTGCGCCAATGAATAACCGGGAAAAAAATTTAGGTCCTTTTTAGCTCTGGCAATATCTAAAAAAAACCGACTTTTGTCTTCTTTAAGAAATGGTGCTTTAACAATCTTGCTTTTACTGCGGCAAACCTTGATTATTAATCTTGCCAAATCAATGACCGCGGTTTCCTCGCCCGAGCCAATGTTATATACTCCTTCAGCTTGCGAAAGGGCCGCTCTAAAATTTGCCTCCGCTGCATCCTTAACATAAATAAAATCCTGTGTTCTTTCCCCACCTAAAAATACTTCAAGTGTTTCGCCCGCAAGCGCTCTTTTCAAAAAAAACTGAATCACTCCCTGATTTTTTTCTCCTGGACCATAAACCGAAGCATATCTTAAGCAAACAGTTTTAAGGCCATATTTCTTACGAAAAAATTCACAGAGATTTTCGCCGGCTAACTTAGTGATTCCATAAACATTCTCGCAGCAGGCAATCTCTTTTTCTTTGACCGAAATTTTATGGCTTAACCGGTTAAAAACCGAGGCCGACGAACTATAAATAAATTTAGACACCCCTTGCTTGCGCGAAGCCATTAAAAGATTATAAGTGCCCAGCCCATTAATTAAAAAACCCTTCCTTACATTATAATATTCTTCTTCGGATTTTGACGGCAGATAAGCCGCTAAATGAAACACTGTATCAAAAACCCTGCGATTAAAAAAAATCTCCACGGCTTCTTGGTCTGTGATATCCAGGGCGGTTATTTCGTCTTGGTCAATCTTTCCTCCTTCAAAAGAAACGCCAGTAATGTCATACCCCATCTTTTTTAATCTTTGATAAAGATGCCTACCAATAAATCCGCTTGCTCCGGTAATAAGAATTTTTTTCATAGTAGATTTCTAAATTAGTTTTAATTTGAAACCCCTAATTGAAC